>JBFJUC010000011.1:0-20689 GCA_041624875.1 Alcanivorax sp. | reverse complement strand
TCAGGACTATGACCAACGGCTTCTGGAAGAGCGGGTAGCTCAGTACCGCGACCAGACCCGGCGCTATCTGGCCGGCCAGCTCAGCGAGGACGAGTTCCTGGTGCTGCGGCTGCAGAACGGCCTCTATATTCAGCGTTACGCACCGATGCTGCGTATTTCGGTGCCCTATGGCCTGCTCTCCAGCGAACAGGTACGCACCCTGGCCAAGGTGGTGCGCGAATACGACAAGGGTTTCTGCCATGTCAGCACCCGCCAGAACATCCAGCTCAACTGGCCGGAAGTTCAGGACGTGCCGGATATCCTGGCGGAACTGGCGAGCGTGCAGATGCACGCTATCCAGACCAGCGGCAACTGCATTCGCAACATCACCACCGACGAATACGCCGGCGTGAACCCCAAGGAAGTGGAAGATCCGCGCCCCTGGTGCGAGATCATCCGTCAGTGGGCCACGTTCAACCCGGAATTCGCCTATCTGCCGCGTAAGTTCAAGATTGCCGTGAACGCGGTGCCCGATGCCGATCCGGCGCTGATCGGTGTGCACGACATCGGCGTCAAGGTGATCCACAACGACGCCGGCGAAACCGGCTTCCAGGTGTGGGCCGGCGGCGGCCTGGGCCGCACCCCGATGACCGGGCAGGTGATCGGCGAATTCGTGCCGTGGCAGCACCTGCTCGCCTACCTGGAAGCCATCCTGCGGGTGTACAACAAGTACGGCAATCGCGATAACAAGTTCAAGGCGCGCATCAAGATCCTGGTGAAAGCGCTGGGCGCGGAGAAGTACCGCGAACTGACCGAAGCGGAATTCGCCGAGTTGAAAGACGGCCCGATGACGCTCACCGAAGAGGAAGTGGCGCGCATCCAGGGCTGCTTCACCGAACCGGCGTACCGCGATGACGTGGACAGCGGCGTGCTGGACCAGGCACTTCAGGAGAACCGGGCCTTCAACCGCTGGTACCACACCAACACCCGCGCCCATAAGCGCGACGGCTATCGCAGCGTCACGCTGACGCTCAAGAAAACCGGCCGAATCCCCGGTGACGTGAGCGACGAGCAGTTGGAAGCGATCGCCGACCTGGCCGACCGCTACAGTTTCGGCGAGCTGCGCAATACCCACCAGCAGAACATGGTGCTGTCCGATGTGGCCACCGACGATCTGTTCGCGTTGTGGGCAAAACTGGACGCGCTGGGCATGGCCACCCCCAACCTGGGCCTGCTCACCGACATCGTCGCCTGCCCCGGCGGCGATCTGTGCGCCCTGGCCAACGCCAAGTCCGTGCCGGTGGCGGAAGGCATCCAGCGCCGCTTCGACGACATGGACTACGTCCATGATCTGGGCCCGCTGGACATCAATATTTCCGGGTGCATGAACGCCTGCGGCCATCACCATATCGGCCACATCGGCATTCTCGGCGTGGACAAGAAAGGTAAAGAGTTCTATCAGATCACGCTCGGCGGCCGCGGCGATCAGCTGTCGCGTATCGGCGAGAAGATGGGCCCCTCTTTCGAGTCCTATGAAGTCACCGACGTGATCGAAAAGATCATCAATGTGTACGTGGACAAACGGCTGGAAAACGAGCCGTTCATCGACACCTACGAGCGCATTGGTATGGAACCGTTCAAGGAACACGTCTATGGGTAAGATGATTCTCGACGGCGAGATCGCCGATAACGGCTGGCGGCGGTTCGAACCGGGCCAGTTGGAAGAAGACGGCCAGAGTCTGCCGGAGAACCAGCCGGTGATCGTGCCGCTGGCCTACTGGCAGGCGCACCGCGACACCCTGCTGGAGCGCGAGGCGCCGGTGGGCGTCTGTTTGGAGCCGGGCGAAGAGCCCGCTGACCTGGCCGCCGATTTGCCCCACCTGCCGCTGGTGGCGGTGCACTTCCCGGCCTTCAAGGACGGCCGAGGTTACTCCTACGCTCGCGAACTACGCACCCGCTACCGTTTCACCGGCGAAGTGCGCGCGGTCGGCGATGTGTTGCAGGATCAGTTGTTCTACATGCACCGGGTGGGCTTCAACGCTTTCGAAGTGCGTGCCGACCGGGACATCGAGGAAGCGCTGGAAAACGGTCTGCGTCCGTTCTCGGTGACCTACCAGGGTGACGTGCACGACCCGCGCCCAATCTACCGTCGCCGTCAGGAACTGGAACGCGCCTGAACGCCGGCCTGTTCGCTCAGAACCAGCGCCGCCGGGCCATCCATACCAGGATGCCGGCGGCGATCACCGTCAAAGACCCGGCAAACCACCAGAAAGCGTCAGGTTCTTCCACTCCGGGCAACCCGCCCACATTGATCCCGAATAAACCGGTTAGAAAGCCCAGCGGCAGAAACAGCGCGCTGATAATGGCCAGCAGATACATGCGATCGTTGATCGCCTCGTTCTGCACCGAGAACACCTCTTCCTGCAATAGCGTGGCGTGGTCCCGCGCCGCGTCCAGATCTTCCAGCAAACGCTGCAGCCGCTCACCGGCCTCGCGGATGATCTCCGCGTCCTCGCGATCGATGCGGGCGTCGTTTTGCAGCCTCGCGATGGCCTCCCGTTGCGGAGCCAGATAGCGGCGCAACGTTACTGCCCGGCGGCGCAAACTGCTTATTTCGTGGGTCAACGCCTTGTCCGGCCGGGTTTCCAGCAGATCCGCGCAGTCGCCGACCTGATCCTCGATGCGCTCAATCACGTCTTCCATGCGCCAGATCAGCCCGTCCACCAGCCGTTTTACCAGGTCCGAAGGGGTACGCGCCCCGTCGCCCTGCTCCAGCTCGGTGACGATCTCCGACAGGGTCATCAGTTGGCGTTTCTGGGTGCTGATAATCAGGCCGTTACGAATCCACAAGCGCACCGCGATCATATCTTCCGGGCGCGCGCCCGGCGCCAGGTTGACCCCGCGCAGGTAGATCAGCAGGCCGCCACCCACATCGGCGGCACGGGGCCGGGTGTCGGTGGCGAACAGCGCCTCGACCACGGTTTCGGGCACATCCGGCCGGTTTTCCAGCCACTCACGGGCCGCGTCGAAGGTGTAATCCAGGTGGACCCAGAGCGGCCCGCCCTGGCTGGGGAGGGGGCCCGACAAGGAAATGGGCGCGGCACCGCCGGCGCCGTTCAGTTGCAGCGCCAGCTTGACCCAGGGAGCATTGACCATGATTCAGGGGCCCGTTTCAGGGGTTGATCTTAACCACCACCCGACCACGCAACTTGCCGGCCAGAATATCGCTGAAGCAGTCGGGCAGTTGCTCACGGCTGACTTCGCGGCTTTCCAGCTTGTCCAGGGCCGGGTGCCAATCACTGGCCAGCAATTGCCACATTTGCTGCTTCACTTCGCAGGGCAGCTCGACGCTGTCCACCCCGAGCAGATTGACGCCGCGCAGGATGAACGGGAACACGGTGGCGTTTTCCAGCTTCGGCGAGGCGGTCAGCCCGCAGCACGCCGCGCTGCCGCCGTATTGCAGGCTCTTCAGGGCGTTCACCAGGATATTGCCGCCGACGCAATCGACCACCCCGGCCCAACGCGGCTAAAGCACCGGCTTTTCAATGCCTTCCAGCAAGGCGTCGCGACCGATAATCTCGGCGGCGCCGAGATCCCGTAGCCAGGCGTGAGCGTCTTCCTTGCCGGTGGCGGCCACCACCTTGAACCCCAGGCGGGAAAGAATCGAGACCGCCACGCTACCGACACCACCGGTGGCCCCGGTGACCAGCACCTCGCCCTGCTCCGGCTGCAGGCCGGTGTCGATCAGCGCTTCCACGCACAGCGCGGCGGTGAGGCCGGCGGTCCCCAGTACCATGGCGTCGCGGGCCGACAGGCCGGCGGGCAACGGTGCCAGCCACTCGGCGGGCACGCGGATGTAATCCCCATAGCCCCCGGAGGTGTTCATGCCCAGGTCGTAACCGGTGCAGATCACCGTGTCGCCGACGCTGAAGGGGCCGTCATCGGCCTCTTCCACCACGCCCACGGCGTCGATGCCGGGGGTGTGCGGGAAAGAGCGGGTCACGCCTTTATTGCCGCTGGCGGACAGGGCGTCCTTGAAGTTAAGCGACGACCAGGCAACACGCACCAGCACATCGCCCTCGGGCAAGTCTTCCAGGTTCTTGTCCCCTACCCGGCTCTGGTAGCCCTGCTCGGTCTTCTCGGTGATCAGTGCCTTGAAAGTCATTGCCTCGCTCCGTTGAAAGCCCACCGGTGTCCCCACCGGGGTTAGTGAAACTGACGCTGGCTGCCCCGGTGCCAGAACCGGTCGATCAGGCGCAGCCCCGCGCTTTCCACGGACACGCCCAAGCGTTCAGCCAGCTTGCGTTTGTATTCCCAGTTCAGTTCGTACAGGTCCAGGTGTTCCTTGCGCCCCTGGAGATACTCGTCGCTGGTCATGATGTCGTCCACCAGACCCAATTCCTTGGCACGGGTGCCGAACCAGTGCTCGCCGGTGGCCACCGCATCCAGGTCCAGGGTGCGGCGGTGTTCCCGCACGAAGCCTTTGAACAGTTGATGGGTCTCTTCCAGCTCCTGCTGGAATTTCTCTCGTCCCTTGTCCGTGTTCTCGCCGAGCATGGTCAGGGTGCGCTTGTACTCCCCGGCGGTCATCAATTCCACGTCGATGTCGTTCTTTTTCAATAGCCGATGGAAGTTGGGCACCTGGGCGACCACGCCAATGGAGCCGATCACCGCGAACGGGGCGGCCAGAATGCGGTCGGCGATGCACGCCATCATATAGCCGCCGCTGGCCGCCACCTGGTCCACCGCCACCGTCAGCTTGACGCCGCGACCGCGCAGACGCTTGAGCTGGGAGGCCGCCAGGCCATAGCTGTGCACCAGCCCGCCGGGGCTTTCCAGGCGCAGCAGCACTTCGTCGTCGCCTTTGGCCACTTCCAGCACCGCGGTGATCTCGCGGCGCAGCCGCGCCACGTCGCTGGCCTGGATGTCGCCGTTGAAATCGAGCACGAACATGCGCGGCTTGCTCTTCGCTTCGGCGCCGGCCTTCTTACGCTGCTTTTTGCGCGCCTTCTCTTCCTTGCGCTTTTTCTTGTGCTCGGCTTTGCGGTCGGCCTCGGGCAGCACCTGGTCGACGATGCTCTCGCGCAGGTCGTCGAACTCTTCGTTGAGGTGTTTGACGCGCAGTTCGCCGTCGCGGCTGACGCGGTGCCGGTTACGGGCCGCCGCCGACACGATGCCGCCGATCACAACCAAAATCGCCACCACGAGGGTGACGACCTGGGCCAGAAACATGCCATATTGGTAAAGAAAATCGATCACCTTGTACGCTCACCTGTTCAGGGGCCGTCATGGCTCCAGGTTATTGCCAACCCGCCACGGCCTGCTGGGCGCTGCCGTTAAGCGGTCGCCCGATCAAGCCCCCGGAGGGCGGCACGGTTACTTCAAAAATAGCCCCGTCCGCCATCGGCAGATAGGCCGCGCTACCATAGCGCGCATCCACCAGAAAACTCCACCCCTCCCTGGCCTGGCGCCAAATATCCATGCCCAGGGGCTCGCGGCTGAGGCTGTAGAGGGTCCGTTCCTTGGAGCGTTCGTCCTCGAGGGCGAAGTAACGGCCCTGAATACGGTCGAGCTGGTAGCCGGGCTTGAGGCCCAGCAACGAAAACGGCGTTTTCCATTTGACGATCCGCGCGTCCAGTTGCCACTGATCACCGTTCAGGCGGAAGTCCTCGGTGCTACCGTCATTTCGGGTCACCGTGGCGATGTAGCTCTGGTCATCAAGGGCGCGGAAGCTCACCGTGGCCACCGGCGTTTCCTCGGTCAGTTCGTGGAAGCTGTACAGATTCAAAGCCACCAGCACCAGGTAGACCGCCAGGCCCACCACCGCCAGGCCCAGGCTGCCCTTGATCCACTGCCACAGCCACTTCTGGCGCAACAGGATCCAGGCGCCCGCCAGAATCAGGACCAGGCTCACGGCCATGATCAGAAACGGAGCAACGCTGAAACTCATCGGGGTCTCTCCCTTCAGGAACCGGTCGTCGCCTGACAGGCACCGCGCCAGTGGTCGATCAGAGTCCGGGCAATGCTGCCCGGCGGTGGGATATGCGGCAATTCAGTATGGTGGAACCAGCGGGCGTCGGTGATCTCGTCATCGTCAATACGGATCTCGCCGTCGGCGAAGGTGGCGTGGAAGCCCAGCATCAGGGAGTGCGGAAAGGGCCAGGACTGGCTGGAAAAATAGCGCAGGTCCTTAACCTCGACCCCGACCTCTTCCATGATTTCCCGGTGCACCGCCTGCTCGGCGGTCTCACCGGCCTCCATGAATCCGGCCAGGCAGGAGTAGAAGCCCTCAGGGAAACGGGCCGAATGCCCCAGTAGAGCGTATTCACCGTCAGTGATCAGCGCGATCACGCACGGCGTGATGCGCGGGTACTGACGATAATCGCAGGCGCTGCACAGCATCGCCAGCTCGGTGGGATGAGGCCGGGTCTCGGCGCCGCAGCGGCTGCAGAAGCGGTGGTTCTGGCGCCAGCTGATCACCTGCAGAGCGCGTGCCGCCATGGTGAACTGAGTGTCGTCGAGGCGGCCCATCAGCTCCCGCAGGGGCATCGGATAAAGCGGCCGGTCCGCCAGTTCATGGTCCGCCTGGCGGCACACGTAGCAGGGTTCACCGTGTAACAGACCGATAAAGCGGTAATCCGGGTGGCCACGCAGCAGGAATGACGGCGCGCGGGGAATCCCCGGCGCCGGCATCTGGTCGGCATCCACACAGAGTTGCTGTTCGTGGATCACGAACAACCAGGCGTCCTCGGCATCACGGGGTTCCGGCGCGGAAAGGTCCATGGGACTGAAACGACTATCCATGCTCGCCTCGCGCCGCGATCACATACCCCAATTCCGCCATGGCCTGCTCGGATACGTCCAGTACGCCTTCGCCGATCGGTTTTTGCTCTTCCATACTTTCCAGATAGTAATCGACGCCGGTGAGCGCGTCGGCAAGGGTTTCCATGGCCGGCTGGCCGGGCGGCTCGTCGCCGCCGATCAGGCGGGTTTCGATATGGGTACGGCAGGCGGTGATTACCGCGCAGGCCCGCTCCAGCTCAAGGAACATCAAGCCGCCGGACACACTGGCGAAGGTACCGGGAAGATTGGTCAGGTGCATGGGGTCCCAGTTGTTCTCCATGTAGCTGGCCAGCGACCGTTTCGCCAGTGCCAGCCCGGCCCGGCACTCACCGACGACGGTCATGCGGGCGTCGTCGAGCTGATACAGAGAAATACGGGTGTTGGTGGCGTCACGGCGCACATCGTCGGACGGCGCCAGGCTGCGTTCCAGGCTCGCCACGGTGTTCTCCGCGGCCAGCAGGTCATCCACCAGGGCGTGGAAATCGGAGCTGTCCGCGTCCACCTCCGACGGCCAGTCCGCCACCTGGGTGGCGCGCTCACGCAGCAGATTGGCTTCGTGCTCCTTGCTGACCATTTCCAGGGTACTGGCGATCCGTCTCAGGCCGCCGGCGACGCCGGCGTAGTCAGTGTCCGCCACGCCCTGGGAGGCAAGATCAAGGGTTTCCTTCACCTGATTGATTTCATCCTTGAGCGCGCCGGCCACGGAACGGATCACCGAGCCCCGGGCGCCGGCCATCAAGGCCAGCTCGCTTTGCAGCATGGTATCGCTGACCCCGCGGTCCAGCCCGAACACCGCGCGCACTTCGCCGGCGGCGGCGCCGGCCCCGGAACCCAGGCTGGCCAGATACAGACTTTCCTTGATCAGCAGCAGCGGCGCCTCCTGTGCCAGGGCCCGCTCACCGTCATAGACCAGCTTTTTAAGTTGCCGGTCGTACTGCGCCAGCAGCGCCTTACGCGCCGGCGTGATCACCATACGGTCTTCCGCCAGGGACTCGGTAGCGGCCCGGGCTACCCACCAGAAGCGGCTGTTGGCACAGCGGCCGCACAGGCGGTCGACACGGGCCAGTGCCCGGGCCATCAAGCGCAGATGCGCATCCCGGTTGTCGCCGCGCAGCAGCCCCAGCAACCCCACCTGGTACATGTGGCGAAGGCGACGCCCCTGCGCCACCAGGGCGGCGGGATCGCCCTCCTCGGGCTCCGGGCTGCGCGCCCGGGACAGGTCGACGCTGAAGAAATGGCTTTCCTGAATCAGCGGCTTGCCGCCGGCACGGCGCAATTCATTGATGCCGCCGATCAACATCTCGGGCAGCGTGCGGTCCTTGAGCTGAACGTATTCGAAATAGCGGCCCAGCAGCACGATGGCGTTACCCAACGCCTGCACCAGCGCTCGGCCACCGTGGCGCTTGAGGCCCTCCACGGCGAGTTCCATTTCCTCGCTCATCAAGGTGGCCGCCGACAGCTCCAGCATCTGCGAGATGCCGCGCAATTGGTGAAAGGCTTCACCGCAACGATCCAGGGAGGTTCCCTCGTCCCGTTCCTCGGCGAACGCCTCAAGGCTGGCTTCCGCCTCGCTCAGCGTGGCATCGATGGACTCCTTGAGAAACGTCAGGGAGGTGGTGTTGGTGATGGCGACCATGAACTCTCCGGAACCCCCTGCTGATTGTTAAAAGGCGTTTTGAACTTTCTCACGGCGTTCAACAATGCGTCAACTTTCAAACGTAAGCAACTGATTTGACGGCATATTGTTAACCGGAACACAGCAGGTCGCCGGCGCAAGCAAGAACGTAAAGTCTGTTTGCGTTCCGGCGGCGACTGTACCCGGGCATCGGAAGTGCTTATGATTGCGCCGCCCATCCGTTCTCCTTACATCTAGCAGGAAGTAGTGCCATGTACGCCCAGTTCGGCCGCGCCTTCGGTCAGAATTTCCTGGGGCAAGCCCCCGCCTGGTACAAGTACACCATCGTGGTGTTTTTGCTGATCAATCCGCTGGTCGCCTGGACCCTGGGCGAAGCAACCGCAGGGTGGCTGTTGTTGGCGGAGTTCATCTTCACCCTGGCGATGGCCCTGAAATGCTACCCGCTGCAGCCCGGCGGCCTGCTGGCGATCGAAGCCCTGCTGATCGGCCTCACCACCCCGGCCACCGTGTTGCATAAGGTCGAAGGCAACCTGGAAGTGCTGCTGCTGTTGATTTTCATGGTGGCGGGCATTTTCTTCCTGAAGGACCTGCTTCTTTATACCTTCACCCGCATTCTGCTGGGTGTGAAGTCCAAGATCCGCCTGAGCCTGCTGTTTGCCCTGGCGGCGGCCTTCCTGTCCGCGTTCCTGGACGCCCTGACGGTGACCGCGGTGGTGATCGCCGTGTGCACCGGCTTTTTCGGCATTTATCACAAGGTGGCTTCGGGCAAAACCTTTCAGCAAAAACACGACCATGGCGACGACACCACGGTGGAGGACCTGCACCGTGAAGACTTGCGCCGCTTCCGAGCCTTCTTGCGCAGCCTGTTGATGCACGCCGCCGTGGGCACCGCCCTGGGCGGCGTGTGCACGCTGGTGGGCGAGCCCCAGAACCTGCTGATCGCCACCAAGGCGCAGTGGGAGTTCGGCGAGTTTTTCCTGCGCATGGCGCCGGTCAGCCTGCCGGTGCTGGCCATGGGCCTGCTCACCTGCTTATTCCTGGAGTGGAGCGGCAGCTTCGGTTACGGCGAGGAGATTCCTGAAAAGGTCGAGGGCATCATGCGTCAGTATGCCCGTGAGCAGGACGACCGCCGCACCATCCGGGACAAGGTCAATCTGGTGGTGCAGGGGTTCATTGCGTTGTGGCTGGTGGTGGGCCTGGCGACCCACGCCGCTTCCGTGGGCCTGGTGGGCCTGAGCGTGATCATTCTCGCCACCGCGTTCTGCGGCATTATCGAGGAACACCGCATGGGCCAGGCCTTCGAGGAGGCCCTGCCCTTCGCCGCCCTGCTTACCGTGTTCTTCGCGGTGGTGGCGGTGATTGCCGATCAGCAGCTGTTCACGCCGGTGATCGACTACGTGCTAAGCCTTGATCGCAGCGTGCAAGGGTCCGCCTTCTATATGGCGAACGGGGTTCTGTCGGCGGTGTCGGATAACGTCTTCGTCGCCTCGGTGTACGTGGACGAAGTCGCCAAGGCGCTGGTGAACGGGGAAATCGACCGGGATACCTTCGATCTGCTGGCGGTGGCGATCAACACCGGCACCAACATTCCGTCCGTGGCCACGCCCAATGGCCAGGCGGCGTTTCTGTTCCTGCTCACGTCGGCCCTGGCGCCGCTGGTGCGGCTGTCCTACGGCCGCATGGTGGTCATGGCCCTGCCCTACACCCTGGTGATGACGCTCACCGGTCTGATCATGACCGCCACCCTCCTCGAGCCCGCCACCGAGTACATGTACGAGCAAGGCTGGATCACGCACCACGAACCCAGCGATCTGAAGATGGACGCCGAGCCCTCCGCCCACTGACGGCGCGGCTCGCCGCCCACGGCGGTTACGGCTCCAATTCCTGCCACAGGGTCATCTGACCGCGACTGTCGGCCATCGCCTCCAGCTTCTTGCGGTGACGCGCCAGATCCGTGTCCGAGGCCCGCACCACCGTCAGCCGCGGCCGGTCCGCCGCCAAGCGCCGGATGGCTTCCGCCTGCTCGCTGCCTTGCTCGCCGGCATCGGCGCCGCCCAGGGACAACTTGGTCTGACCGCCGGTCATCGCCAGGTAGACGTCGGCGAGGATCTCCGCATCGAGCAGCGCGCCGTGCAGCTCCCGGTGCGCGTTCTCTACATCGTAGCGGCGACACAACGCATCCAGACTGTTCTTCTGACCCGGGTGCAGATCGCGGGCCATCTTCAACGTGTCGAGAATACGGCAGCGATCACCGACGGCACCCCATTTGGCGCCCAGACGTTTCAATTCATGGTCCAGGAAACCCACGTCGAACGGCGCGTTGTGGATCACCAGTTCGGCGCCGTCCACGAACGCCATGAACTCTTCGGCGATCTGCTCGAAGACCGGTTTGTCGGCGAGAAATTCCCGGCTGATGCCGTGCACCTCCAGGGCGCCCTCATCGATGTCCCGCTCCGGATTGATGTACAGGTGCAGGTTGTTGCCGGTGAGCCGCCGGTTGCGCAATTCCACGCAACCGATCTCGATGATCCGGTGCCCGGACAGCGGATCCAGGCCGGTGGTTTCCGTGTCCAGAACGATCTGTCTCATGCCCCGACCTCCGATTCGTCGATGCCCCGGTTGGCGAGCCGGTCGGCGCGCTCGTTCTCACTGTGGCCGCTGTGGCCGCGCACCCAGTGCCATTTCACCCGGTGCCGATCAGCGGCCGCTTCCAGCCGTTGCCAGAGGTCCTTGTTGACCACCGGTTTTTTGGCGGCGGTCTGCCAGTTACGCTTTTTCCAGTTGACCAGCCATTCGGTGATGCCTTTCCGGACATACTGTGAATCGGTGGTCAGATTGACCTCGCAGGGGTCCTTGAGCGCTTCCAGGGCCTGGATCGCCGCCATCAGCTCCATGCGGTTGTTGGTGGTGTGCGGCTCGCCGCCGAACAATTCCTTTTCCTTATCACCGTAACGTAACACCGCACCCCAACCACCCGGGCCCGGATTACCGCGGCAGGCGCCGTCGGTAAAAATATCCACCTGCTTCAAAAGCCGTTACTCCGTGTTTCGTTGTTGTCGCCAGCGCGCCACCGGCACCGACACCACCGTGGGCCGCTGTTGGCGGCTGAACCCGGCGGACGCGGGCAAGGGGCGCATCATCGCGGCGCGCTTACGGGCCACCAGCAGGTAAACGCCACCGTTGCGCCACCAGAAGCGGCGGCCGAGCCAGTCCAGCCAGCGCAAGCGGGCGCGGCCCCGGTCGCCGACGGGCAGATTGTAGAACTCGCTGGCCACGCCCTCCACTTCAAAACCCAGCACGTTCAACCAGTCACTGACCCGGTAAGGGCGGAAATAGCGACCGTTCCATCCGGGCCGCTGTCCACGGCGCCGAAACCAGCGCGCCAGCCCCATGATGCTCAGAGGGTGAAACCCGACCACCGCGAGCACCCCGCCCGGGGCCACGCAGCGGGCCGCTTCACGGAGAACCTGGTGGGGGACGTCGTGAAATTCCAGACAGTGATGCAACAGCACCACGTCGACGCTGTTCTTAGCGATCGGCAGCGACTGCGGGCAGGCTTCCAGGGCCACCCGGCTGGTGGCCTGGCGTCCGCCTTCCACCGGCATCGGCGTCACCGAACAACGCCATGGCAGGCGGATATCGCGCAGCATGTCCTGACAACGACCACCACTGACTTCCACCGCGCGATGGCCGACCAGCCGCGGGGTCCATTCGGCGACGATAGCGCGTTCCGCCTCCAGCACCGCCTGACCGGCCTCGGTTTCCAGCCAACCATTGAACCGTTCCAGCATGTCCGCCGGCTGGCGGCGGAACGGTGATCTCGACAGCGGGGGTAACTGCATCGCTGACATTTCTCCCTTGGAACTGTAGGGTTACATCCAAGCATTCAAGCGAAGGGTAACACGTCATGCAGCAAGCCCCTACGGCCATTCCGGCCTTCAATGACAACTACATTTGGGCGATTCGCGACGGCGATCAATGCGTGATCGTGGACCCGGGCGACGCCGCCCCGGTGGAGGCCTGGCTGGGCGAACAGGGCGTCACCCTGAGCGCGCTGCTGATCACGCATCACCATCCAGACCACGTGGGCGGGGTCGCCGCGCTGTGCCGGGACCGGGATATTCCGGTGTACGGACCGGCCCGGGAAACCATTCCGGAAATGGACCACCCGCTGGGGGACGGCGACCGTGTTCGCCTGGCCACGCCGGACCTGGAACTGGACGTGCTGGAAGTCCCCGGCCACACCCTCGGCCATATCGCTTATTACGCCCCCCGCCAGGGCTGGCTGTTCTGCGGCGACACGCTGTTCGCCGGCGGCTGTGGCCGGCTTTTCGAAGGCACGCCGGAGCAAATGCATCACTCCCTGAGCCGGCTGGCCGGCCTGCCCGAGGAAACACAGGTGTTCTGTGCCCACGAGTACACCCTGGCCAACCTGCGCTTCGCGGCGGCGGTGTCCCCTGAGGACCCGGCGGTGACCGACCGGCTGGCCAGGGTGTCCGCCCTGCGCGAGCAGAACCGCATCACCGTACCCTCGACCATTGGTGAGGAAAAGCGCACCAACCCCTTCCTACGCGCCGCCGAGCCGCAACTGCGCCGCGCCTGCGAGGCCCGTTTCGGGGAAGCACCGGACACCAATGTGGACAGTTTCGCGGCCCTGCGCCGCTGGAAGGATTCCGCCTGAAAGACGGTCCGGCGATCCGGCGGCCCGAGCGGCGATTTACCCTTGCCGGAATCGCCGCTCCTGCCTAGAATCAACTTAAAATTCGAATCGTATATTATTGTTATGAATAAACTTCTTGGTTGTGCAGCCCTGGGGCTTGCGCTGATGGTCGGCGCTTGCGCCACGAACCCCGAGGTGGACGACCTGCCTCCCATGCCGCCGGCGGAGCCGTCCGTGAAAGACCCGGGGCTGGCCAACGGCATGCCGGAACCGGCCCCCGTTAAGCCCACCGCCGACCAGGAGGAAGGCACGCAACAGGATCTGTGGGCGCGCATTCGCGACGGCTACGCGCTGGATTTGCATCAGGACCGCGAACGAGTCCGGGTGCAGCGCAAGTGGTACGCCCGCCATCCCAGTTACTTCACCCGGGTCACGGAGCGCGCGGAGCGCTACCTGCACTTCATCGTCGACGAGGCCGAGCGCCGCGACATGCCGCTGGAGCTGGTGATGCTGCCGGTGGTGGAAAGCGCCTTCGACCCGTTCGCCTACTCCCATGGCCGGGCCGCCGGTCCCTGGCAGTTCATTCCATCCACCGGCAAGTATTTCGGGCTCGACCAAACCTGGTGGTACGACGGCCGGCGTGACATCACCCTGTCCACCCGCGCCGCGCTGGACTACCTGCAACAGCTTTCGGAACGCTTCGACGGCGACTGGCTGCTGGCCCTGGCCTCCTACAACGCTGGCGGGGGCACCGTATCCCGGGCCCGGCGCCGTAACGAAGAGGCCGGCCGGCCCACGGATTTCTGGCACCTGGATTTGCCCCGTGAAACCACCGCCTATGTGCCCAAGCTGCTGGCAGTGGCTGAAATCGTCCGTGATCCGCGCCGCTACGGCGTCACCCTGCATCCGATGGCCGACCAGCCCTACTTCGAAGAGGTGGACGTGGGCGGCCAGATCGACCTGGCTCAGGCGGCCAGCCTGGCGGAGATATCCACCGAAGAGCTGTACCTGCTGAATCCGGCGTTCAACCGCTGGGCCACCGCCCCGGAAGGTCCGCACACGCTGCTGGTGCCGGTGGGCAGCGCCGATGTCTTCCGTGAGCGGGTGGCGAACCTGCCGCAGGAAGAGCGCATGCGCTGGCACCGCTATACCATTCGCAGCGGCGACTCCTTGATTCGTATCGCCCGGGCGCACCGCACCACCCCGGCGGTGCTGCGCGATATCAACGATCTCTCCGGCAACACCATTATCGCCGGCCGCACCCTGTTGATTCCGGAACCCTCCCAGGATCAGTACACACTGAGCGCGGACCAGCGGCTGGCGGACAACCAGAACCGGCAGCGCGGCAAGCGCCAGCGCGTCGATCACCGGGTGGCGTCCGGTGACACGCTGTGGCAGATCGCCCGGGAAAACGACGTCAGCGTGCAGGCGCTGGCGAAATGGAACAATATGGCGCCCGGCGACCCGCTGCGGGTGGGCCAGACCCTGGCGGTGTGGCGCGAGGACGGCCCGGCGGCGACGGTACGCGCCGAGGAGCGCGAAGAAATGATCCGCAAGGTGCGTTACTCGGTGCGCCGTGGGGATTCACTGCACGCTATCGCCAATCGCTTTAACGTGTCGGTGACCCAGATTCGCGACTGGAATGACCGCCTGGAGAAAAGCCGCTATCTGCAGCCCGGCGATAACCTGACACTGTATGTGGATGTGCGCAACGCGCCCTGAGCTGAACCCCGCCCGCCAGCGCGGGTCACAGTAAGCGATGCCATTTGGCGATCCCAGGCGCCTGGGCTATGGTGACGCCAAAGACCCCACCAAGGAGTCCACAATAACGATGAAAGGCGCGATGCGTTGCTTAGTGTGCTGTTTGTTCGTTGTTGCCGCTCTGTTTAGCGGCCCGGCGCTGGCGGAGACCCAGCGCTCCCACGCCATTACCATGCACGGCGAACCCAAATACCCTGCCGGCTTCGACCACTTCGACTACGTCCGGCCGGACGCCCCCAAAGGCGGCAGCCTGAGCCTGCACGTGGTGGGTGGCTTCGATAATTTCCAGCCGTGGCTGCCCAAAGGTCAGGCGGCCGCCGGCTCCCAGGGTCTGGTGTTCGACACCCTGACGGTGCGCAGTAAGGACGAGCCCTTCACCGAGTACGGCTTGCTCGCCGAGTCCATGGAGTGGCCCGAGGACCGCAGCTGGGTGACCTTCACCCTGCGTAAGCAGGCCCGCTTCGCCGACGGGCAACCGGTGCGCGCCGAGGACGTGGTGTGGAGCTTCAAACAGCTGCGCGATAAAGGCGCGCCGTTCTACGCCTACTATTATGGCGACGTGGAAAAGGTGGAAGCGCTGTCCGAGCGCAAGGTGAAATTCAGCTTCAAGGCCGGCGACAACCGTGAGCTGGTGATGATCGTCGGCCAGTTGCCGGTGATGCCCAAGCACTACTGGGACGACAAACCCTTCGACGACGCCAACCTGGTGCCACCGCCGGGCTCCGGCCCCTATAAGGTGGACAGCTTCAAACCCGGCAAGCGCGTTGTCTATCAGCGCCGCGACGATTATTGGGGCAAGGATCTGCCGGTCAACCGGGGCCATCATAATTTCGGCCGCATCGTCTACGAATACTATCTCGATCACACCGTGGCGTTGGAGGCGTTCAAGCGCGGCGATTATGACTGGCGCTCGGAGAACAATTCCAAGTACTGGGCCACCGCCTACACCGGCGAACCGTTCCGCGACGGCGATATCATCACCGAAGAGGTGACCCATCAGAACCCCGCCGGCATGCAGGGCTTTGTGTTCAATACCCGCCGGCCGCTATTCCAGGATCCGGTGCTGCGCGAGGCGATGGCCTATGCGTTCGATTTCGAGTGGTCCAACAAAAACCTGTTCTACGGCCAGTACAAACGGACCCGCAGCTACTTCCAGAATTCCGAGCTGGCCGCCACCGGCCTGCCCGACAAGGGCGAACTGGCGTTACTGGAGCCGCTTCGCGAGGACCTGCCGCCGCGCGTCTTCACCGAGGCCTACCAACCGCCGGAGTCGGACGGCTCCGGCCGCCCCCGTGACAATCTGCGCAAGGCTCAAGCCTTGCTCAAGGAAGCCGGTTACCAGGTCAAGGACGGCGAGCTGCACACCCCAGGCGGCGAGCCGGTGAGCTTTGAGTTCCTGCTATACCAGCCGGCCTTCGAGCGCATTGTGCTGCCTTACGCCCGCAACCTGAAAACCCTGGGCATCAACGCCAATGTGGTGCGCGTGGATCAGTCGCAATACGTGCAGCGGGTGCGTAATTTCAATTTTGACATGATGGTCGGTGGCTGGGGGCAGTCGCCCTCCCCCGGCAATGAGCAGCGCGGCTACTGGGGTTCCGCCGCCGCCGAGCGCGAAAGCAGCCAGAACTACGCCGGCGTCAGCAATCCGGCCATCGACAAGCTGGTCAGCAAGGTGATCGCCGCCAACACACGGGCGCAGTTGGTCACCCGCACCCGCGCTCTGGACCGCGCCTTGCAGTGGGGCTTTTACGTGGTGCCCAACTGGTATCTGGATTATCACCGCTTCGCCTATCAGTCACGGCTCGCCCATCCGCCCCTGCCGCCCTATGTCGGCTTCGACGGCGCCACCGAACTCTGGTGGGATAAAAGCGCGCAATAATGCTGATCTATATTCTCAAGCGGCTGCTGCTGATCGTGCCCACCCTGTTGGGCATTCTGCTGCTCAACTTCGTGATCGTGCAGGCGGCCCCCGGCGGCCCGGTGGAGAAAGCCATCGCCCAGCTTCAAGGCATCGGTGGCGGCGGCGCCGGCAGCGGTTTCGCCGGCACCACCCAGGACCTGGTCAACAGCGGCGGCGGCGACTACCGGGGCTCGCGGGGCATGCCGCCGGAACTGTTGGCGCGTATCGAGAAGCTCTACGGATTCGACAAACCGGCCCCGGAACGTTTCTGGTTGATGATCAAACGCTACCTGACGTTCGATTTCGGCGAATCCTACTACCGGGATAAAGCGGTCAGCACACTGATCGCGGAACGCCTGCCGGTGTCCATCTCTCTGGGCCTTTGGAGTACGCTGATCACCTATCTGGTGGCGGTGCCCCTGGGCATTAAAAAGGCGGTGCGCGACGGCAGTCGGTTTGACGTGTGGAGCAGCACCGCGATCATCGTCGGCTACGCGATCCCCAGCTTTCTAATCGCCATTTTGCTGGTGGTGCTGTTCGCCGGCGGCTCTTACTGGGAGTGGTTCCCGCTACGCGGCCTGACGTCGGACAATTTCAATCAACTGCCCTGGTGGGGCCAGGCGCTGGATTACCTGCACCACATCACCTTGCCCACCCTGGCCATCGTGATCGGCAACTTCGCCACCCTGACCATGCTGACCAAGAACTCCTTTCTGGATGAGATCAGCAAACAATACGTGCAGACCGCCCGCGCCAAGGGGCTGGACGAGAACGGCGTGCTCTACGGCCACGTCTTCCGCAACGCCATGCTGATCATCATCGCCGGTTTTCCGGCCGCCTTCGTGGGCATGTTTTTCACCGGCGTCTTGCTCATCGAGTACATCTTCTCGCTGGATGGACTCGGTCTGCTCGGCTTTGAATCCGTGATCAATCGGGACTACCCGGTGGTGTTCGGCACCCTGTTCATCTTCACGCTGATCGGCATGCTGCTAAAGCTGGTGTCCGACCTGACCTATATGTGGGTGGACCCGCGCATCGACTTTGAGCGGAGGGCACGCTGATGGGCAGCGTTAATCCGATCTGGCGGCGCCAGTGGCGCGCGTTCCGCCGCAACCGCCGTGGGTTCTGGTCGCTGGGTTTGTTCCTGGTGCTGTTCGTTGTCAGCCTGGGGGCGGAATTCGTCGCCAACGACAAACCGGTGCTGGTGCAGTACCAGGGCGATCTGTATTTCCCGGTGTTCAAGACCTATCCGGAAACCACCTTCGGCGGCTTGTTCGAAACCGAAGCGAATTACCGTGACCCCTATGTGGCCGAGCTGATTGAAGAGGACGGATGGATGCTGTGGCCGCCGATCCGCTATAGCCACGACACCATCAACTACGAACTGACCGTGCCGGCGCCCGCGCCGCCCTCCGCGGAAAACTGGCTGGGCACCGACGATCAGGGCCGGGACGTACTGGCCCGACTGATCTACGGCTTTCGCCTGTCGGTGCTGTTCGGCCTGATCCTGACCGTCACGTCGAGTCTGATCGGGATTGCGGTGGGCGCGGTGCAGGGCTACTACGGGGGCTGGCTGGATCTGGGCGGCCAGCGCTTCGTGGAAATCTGGTCGAGCATGCCGATTCTTTATCTGATCATCGTGATCTCCAGTTTCGTGGTGCCCGGGTTCTGGACCCTGCTGTTGATCATGCTGCTGTTCTCCTGGATGACACTGGTGGATCTGGTGCGCGCCGAATTCCTGCGCTGCCGCAACCTGGAGTACGTGCGCGCCGCCCAGGCCATGGGCGTGCGCACCCCGGTGATTCTGTTCCGGCACATGCTACCCAACGCCATGGTGGCCACCCTCACCTATCTGCCGTTCGTGCTCAACGCCTCGGTGATCCTGCTCACGTCGCTGGATTTTATCGGCTTCGGCCTGCCCCCCGGCTCACCGTCTTTGGGCGAACTGTTGGGCCAGGGCAAGGCCAACCTGCACGCCCCCTGGCTGGGTTTGAGCGCCTTTGTCACCCTGGCGGTGATGCTGTCGCTGCTGGTGTTCGCCGGCGAGGCGATACGCGATGCATTCGATCCGAGGAAATACAATGACGCCGCTGCCTAGTCACCTGCTACGCATGGACGACCTGAGCGTCTGGTTCGACGACCCGGCCCGGCCGGCGGTGGACCGGGTGAGCCTGAGCGTGGACGCCGGCCGCACGCTGGCCCTGGTGGGCGAATCCGGTTCCGGCAAATCGCTGACCGCCATGTCGGTGCTGGATCTGCTGCCGGAAGGTGCCGGTCGTCGCGCCGCCGCCATCGAATTGGACGGCGACAATGTGCTCGACTGGCCCGCTAAGCGCCGCCGGGCGCTGCGCGGCGGGCGTATCGGCACCATCTTTCAGGAGCCGCTCACCGCACTCAACCCGCTGCACCGGGTGGAACGGCAAATCGGCGAGGCGATGCAGCTGCATCAGGGGCTCGGGCGCGCCGCCATCCGCCAGCGCTGCCTGAACCTGCTGGAGCAGGTCGAGCTGCCGGCCACCGAGGACATGCTCAAGCGCTACCCGCATCAGCTCAGCGGCGGCCAGCGCCAACGGGTGATGATCGCCATGGCGCTGGCCAACGACCCGGCCCTGCTGATCGCCGACGAGCCCACCACCGCCCTGGACGTGACCATCCAGGAAACCATTCTGGACCTGCTGCGTCGCCTGCAGCGCGAGCGCAACCTGGGCATTCTGCTGATCAGCCACGACCTGGGCCTGGTGGCCCGCTACGCCGACGACGTGGCGGTGATGCACCAGGGGCGCATCGTCGAAACCGGCGCCACCGCGCGGGTGCTGGAACAGCCTGAACACGACTACACCCGCCACCTGCTGGCCGCGGAGCCCGCCGGCCACCCGCGACCGCTGGCCGCCGAAGCACCGACGCTGCTCGACGCCCAGGGCCTGTCGGTGCATTTCAAAGGGCCGCGCCGGGGCTGGTTCGGCCGCGCCGCGCCGCTGGCCGCGGTCGACGACCTCTCTCTGACCCTGCGCCGTGGCGAAACCCTGGGCGTGGTGGGCGAATCCGGCTCCGGCAAATCCACCCTGGCCCTGGCGCTGCTGCGGCTGATTCCCGCGGCCGGCACGGTGATGTTGCTGGACCAGCCGCTGGACCGCCTCAGTGGCGCCGCGCTGCGCCCCTGGCGCCGGCATATGCAGGTGGTGTTCCAGGACCCGTTCGGCAGCCTCAACCCGCGCCTGAGCGTGGGGCGGGCCGTGGACGAGGGCCTGCGCGTCCATCACAAGGCGCTGGACGCCAATCAGCGTGCCGAACGCACCCGCGCCCTGCTCAAGGAAGTGGGCCTGCCGGCGGACGCCGCCGAGCGTTACCCGCACGAATTCTCCGGCGGCCAGCGCCAGCGCATCGCCATTGCCCGGGCGCTGATCGTGGAACCGGATCTGTTGATTCTCGACGAGCCCACCTCGGCGCTCGACCGCAGCGTGCAGGCCCAGGTGCTGGACCTGCTCAAGACCCTGCAGGCCCGCCACGGCCTGAGCTATCTGTTCATCAGCCACGATCTCAAGGTGGTGCGCGCGATCAGCCACCGGCTGCTGGTGATGCGCCACGGCCAGGTGGTCGAACACGGCGATACCGAGCAGGTGTTCCGCGATCCCCGGCAGGCCTATACGCGCCGACTGATCGACGCGGCCTACAACCGCACCGTCACCGCCGGCGGCGGCGAGAAACAAGCGGTTGCACATTGAGCCCCGGGGCGTCTTTCACCCCTTTGCCATTTCCCTATACTAGGGCAAAACCGAACCGTCGAATCGAGGACATATCATGGGTTTTCTCGCAGGTAAGCGATTTCTGATTGTCGGCGTCGCCAGTGACCGGTCGATCGCCACCGGTATCGCCGAAGCCATGCACCGCGAAGGTGCCGAGCTGGCCTTTA
>JBFJUC010000010.1:0-21025 GCA_041624875.1 Alcanivorax sp. | reverse complement strand
TTTGATAACAAACACTTACGCTCGTACCGGGAGCGGAAGGAACGTCACTAAGTTTTTACAAAACTGCTTATACAACGGATTGCGCAGCGCGCAAGCGGCTCTCTACTATCCCCCTAGTACCACGAATAACGAACCGAGGAGTCAGCCGTGTCACTGCGCCACGCTATTCTTGTCCTACTGCAAGACCAAGAAGCCAGCGGCTATGACCTCGCCAGGGAATTCGCCAACAGCATTGGCCTGGTGTGGAATGCCACCCACCAGCAGATTTACCTGGAACTGGGGAAGCTTAACGAGCAACACATGGTCAGTTTTCGCCATGTACCGCAGGAGGGGAAGCCGGACAAAAAACTCTACAGCATCACGGAGGACGGACGGCAGGAGTTGATCCGCTGGCTAAAGAAGCCGGCCGGGCCCGCCCGTATCCGCGACGCCTTCATGGTCAAGGTCGCGGGCGGACAACTGGCGGACTCGGGCGCACTATTGGGGGAACTCGAACAACTGTCCAAACAACGACGGGAACGCCTCGCCACCTTTGAAGCCCTGGCCCAGCGCCTGGACGAACAAGGCCGCGAAGACAACCTGTACAACTACCTGACGGTACGCCGTGGCATCCTCGACCAGCGCGCCTGGCTGCAATGGGCCGAGGAAGTACGCCAGGCCCTGGAACACGCCTCGGTGGGTCTGCCCACCTCGTGACCGACCCGGCGCCCCTCGCCGGGGAGCTCGAATGGCTGACTCAGGCGCCGCCGCTGATCACACCGCCACCCGGCTGTGACAGCGCCGACGCCATCCTCCGGCAGTGCGCCGGCGAACCCGGCGTGCTCCGCCGGGCCGCCGGCAGCCTGGCCGAACAACCCCGCCCGCGCCGGCTCGGCCAGCACTTCGAAAACCTGGTCGCCGCCGTTATCCAGCACAGCCAACGCTACCGCCTGATAGCCCGCAACGTCCCCCTGCGCCTCAATGGCAACACCCTCGGTGAACTGGACATGCTGGTGGAGGACCGGCACACCGGCGAACGGATGCACTGGGAGTTGACGCTGAAATTCTATTTGGGCCTGCCAGGCGAGCCGGAAGCGCGCGCCTGGCCGGGGCCGAACAATCCCAAGGACCAGCTCACCCGGAAAATCGATCACCTCTACCATCAACAGCTGCCGCGCAGCACCGAGCCGGCGGTGGCGGCTCTGCTGGCCGAACAAGGGCTGCACGTGGACCGGCAGCTGTTACTGACACGCGGACGGCTTTTCTACCCCGCCGACGAATCCGCGACACCGCCCGCGGAGGTCACGGAGGAACATGAAGGGGGAACGTGGCGATACGGCCCGGCACCCGATCAGGCGGCAGTGATACCGCACGGACTCTGGCATTACCCTGCCGGCCACCGCGCCGAGGCCGGGCCAACGGACCATCCCCCTGATGGAAGAGCGTCAATGGTTCTGGACGCGACTGGCAAGCCGGTATTTGTTGTCGGCGATACAGCGGAAACAACATAGGTATTGAAGCGACATTATTGATAGTCGCGCTCAAGCTGCTCTACGGGCACCTGCCCTGAGTGCGTTCTGAGAACGAATATCGCCCCTTCGACCGGACATGTTCTCAGCCCCTCAGAAGCTGGCCGGCCATCCGCCGAGAGAGAACGCACCTCTACAACATCGAAAGGGTCATTGTCGGTACCGAAAGCATGGAACACCCATCTGCCTGGCTGAAGAGACGGATGAACCACTTCCAGTGTGGCCAGCCCTGCATAGGTGGACAGAAGAAGGTCATACTCAGGGAGGTCGAAATCAGCCTGAGTGTCTTCAGGCAGGTGCCAACGCGGGTTTCCTGCGCGATGTAAATTTCTAGCAAGCGCAGACCTAGAAGAAAAATCCTTACCTGAAAAGAGAATTCATTAATATGGCAAAAACGCCACAATAAAAAACAAAACCCAATCCATAAACAACCCACCATATTTTATAGCTTCGATCTACTTCCGGACGCTCCAAGAAAAAGTATTCAATCGGCGGAGTATGCTTCCCTTTAAATATGTTCCGGATCATACATACCAAATAGAAGAAAAATAATACCACTAAAAGAACTTTCATTGACCTCTCACTTACTCTGCTGATCTCCGAAAAAAGTCCCAAATATTGCAGAGGATGTGTTAACAGTGCGTGCCTGATTGGCCTTCAGCATCGGCCTGGCTGACTTTTTAAGAAAGTACTTAGTGGTCTTACCCACAACTGCCCCGCCAGCCAACGAAGTCCAGCCAGAATATTTTTCACCGTCCTCACCATAGGCATATACAATACCAGCTCCCGCGGCGCCCATGACGCCCCAAAGCACGGAGAGTTCTGGTTGAACTATCGCTCCTGAGGAGGCCGTATTCATCATGCCTTTACCAGACTCAACTTTCAGGGCCTCCGTGTAAGCTTTTACGACCGGATCTCGGCTACTTGCATAGTACATAACGCCATCTTCCTCAAACTCTTCCATCCCCATATGATTCGAAGCAAACGCAATATCACGATTACAGGCCCTATTGTATGGGCCGCATATCTCACGGCGTTCCTTGGCGATAAAGGTGTATGTTTTACCGTTAGCGTCCCTAGTCAACTCTGCCTCCAATCCGAAAGGATCAAAGTAACTAATTGGATTGTTGTTAGCGTACGCATATCGGTTGAAACTCACCGGGTTGCTGACAGAGAACCCCACCGGGTCCGGGCTCATGAATCGGCCTATCCTCGGGTCGTACCAGCGAGCGCCGGCGTAGACCAAGCCGCTGTCGCGCTCCTCCAGGTGACCGGTGTAGCCCGGTGAAGCGGGGTCGCCCGGGGCTTGGTCCTGTGAGCCGTAGGGCTCGTAATGGCGCCCCCAAAGGGTCTCTCCGTCCATGGAGCGGCCCATGATCGGACTGCCCAAATGGTCGGTGTGGATGATGGTCTTCACTTCTTTGACGGCCCCGGCGGCGCCCGCGAGGGCCAGCAGCAAGCTGAATAAAATGGTCCGCTTCAACATGGTTTTATCCCCCTTCCCTGGTTAGTTCACCGGCGCGGCGGTGCCGCCGTTCTGGTCCACGATGACCCGGTCATAGCTGATCAGACCGGATGTGGGCGACTGCGCTCGTATGGTGATGTCCATCTCTTTGTCCGGTTCGCGCAAGATACTGAACGGCGCCACGTACTCGTATTGGTAGTTCGGCTCCGGCTCGCTCCCCGACGGCACTTGAGTCGGTTGGTTGCCGTCGCTCAGCATGGTCCAGGAACCATAGACCTTCATATGTACCGTGGCACCGCCCGCATCGAGGGTGACCCGGTTCAGGTCGTAGCCGTAGGCCGAATAGGGCTCCACGTCCCAGGTTATCTCGGGAGCTTCGCCACCTGAGCTTTCATCATCCACGATAGAGAACGTCTTCTGGGCCGTAACCGCCATGCCTTCATCGGGGAGATAGGCCTCCACCTGTAAAGTCGCATCCTGGCTGCCCGTCGTTTCGGGCATTGTGATGGTTAGCGGATTACTATCCTCCCCCTGTGCGATTCCCAGTTGCGGGCCGGCTATTTGCTGCCAAGTGTAATCAATCGGCCCGTCATAGACCGCTCCAGAACTATTGGCGAGCGTAACGGCGGTAAAGGTTGCTGCATCGCCGTCCGGCGCTGTTAAGGGGCCGTCTACCGTCACCTCGGGCTCAATAGGCCCAATGGGAGGTGGGGCGACATGGAAGCTATAATAGGAAACTCGGCCGCTAATGGCGGTCTCAGCACGTATGGTCCCATTGATCTCCTGTCCGGACTGAAGAATGGCACTGAATGGGCCTTGATAACGGTGATTGAAGCCGGGCTCCGGCTCGCTACCGGAAGGGATAGTCGTGGGCTCATTGCCGTCCTGCAACATACTCCAGGAGCCATAGAGGCGCATTGTAAGATCCGCTGGTCGGTCCGTGGTGACCGTGACGCGCTGCATGTCATAGCCGTATTGCGAATAAGGCTCGATCGCAACGTCAATCTCCGGCGGAAGCACCACAGCATTGCCACTATCCTGGATGGTTATCGAATGATCGGATTGGGCAACGATATCCGCTTCAGGGAAATATACTTCGGCCTGATATTGAGCGACGGTGTCCGAGCTCACATCAGGCGCCCATAGGATCGCACGGGTTCCGTCCGAGAGTTCAGGTAAGAGCGTGCGCGGGGGCCCCGAGATCTGCGTCCATACGACTTCAAGCGGGCCGTAATAGTGATCGCCGCCTTCCGAGTAGAGCGCGGAGACGGACAACGGCATTGATTGCCCCTCGGTAATCACCCCGTCGCTGTCGATAACTATGTGCGGCTCGAATGCAGGAATGCCCACTGTACCTTGTCCGCTTTCGGTATCTGCGGCCACCGAGACTTCAGCTTCGAAACTGGCATTCCCGGGTTGAGCAAGATAAGGCACGGTGCCTGCCACACAGGGGCTATCGGACATGGCCAACATAAGAGATGGACCACTGATCTGCTCCAACTCCACTTGATCGACCAAGGAATTAACAGACCATTGGGCGCAAACTTGCGCTTCATCACCCGGTTTGAGAGGTCCCATTTCATTATATCCGCTAGGCGATTGCGCGGTTACATTGACCTGGATCGGCGTTGCGGAAACCAGCTGGCTGCGCATAACGGAGGCGTTGTGATCAGGATAGGACTCGGTAGCCAGCGACAAAAAGGCATCATCGTTCGCCGCAATAAAGCGCGCTTGAGTACCGGACACAGGCAAAAAACCAAGCATAGCCGGGCCAGACGACGAGATGCCCACAAGGCTGCTCATTGATTCCCCGCTTACCAACAGAGCCGCCGAGCCGTCCATGGACCGCAGATCCATGGATTGAACTGATTCTTCGTACTCCACGGGGTAGGAAGAGAACGAAAACGCACCATTCGACATCAGTGAGCTATGGACGCTGACCTCACCGTCCTCTTCAGTAGTCACGTAAAGACGGTCTTGCGTCGATACCGCTCGCCAGTTTCCTGCCCAATAGCTGGATTGGGACAAATCTAAATCTCCGCTTTGCTCCTGCCAGCCCTCAGTCGTTCTTTTAAGTATACGAATCGAGGTCGCCTGCTCATCTTCAAAAAGCAGTAACGGTGCCCCATCTTCATGTAAAACGAGCTCGATATCGTGGATGGACCAGGCTGTATCAGGTAGGGAATAAACCCTTTCCGTCTCGGCCCACCCGGACGAAGGAGTCCATTTGCTAACATAAATGTCAGTGCCGCTGCCATCAAGACAACAAAGGGTCCGAGCCACCCAGACACTACCGTCTGAATCGGAAACGACGGACAGAGTGTAGGCACGGTCATCCTCAGGAAGATTACCATCCAAATTAATAACATGAGGTTCAGATAAGGTCGATGTGAAAGACATAGCCTTCACTTGCTCTTCTACCACTGAAGCTTGATCTTCTCGCCAGACAACAATGACGCTACCACCGCTGGTGCTCATCTTTATAAGATCAATAGTGCTCGCATAATCAAGAGATGAGCCAATGGTTAAATCCGTTCTATAGAGCTCGCCGCTTTCGCAGAAGCTCTCTGTGTCGATACAGTAGCGAGCTGCATAAATTTTATGGGCGGGATCCTGTGTTACCCAAACCGTGACAACATCACCGTTTGGCAACACACCAGTCTGAAAGAACTCGGGTTCATAATCTGCTTCTTCCTGAACCGGAGAATCGAGCACAACGTCGTCAACCAGGCTACCTGAACGAAAGGCTTTTAGTCTAAAATCGCTTCGATCCACGGCCAAAAAAAGACCATGCTGATTCAAATAGGTGACAAAACCATCTGATACGGACGAGGAGAAACTTCCCCATTGTTCTGAGTTACTGAAATACCGAGGTGAAGACCTCTGCGTCTCACCTTCATTGTTAAAAGAGGCTATGGCCATATAGCCTTGATTCGGAAGCGAGGAGTAGGCCACCGTGCTGTTCTGATGCGAAATCTCCCCATACAGGGAGAGACTGCCTGATGTGTCGCCAAAGTATAGCTTCACCGACGGACTCATAGAGCGATCCCAGCGCACGTCTATGCCATCTGCGCCTGCGGCCAGGGAAAACGCGGGAATGGCGTGAGGCAGATTCGCCGTCGTGGGGTCGTAGCCGCCCGCGAACTCCTGATAATCAGTGAACCCGTCACCATCGGAGTCAATAGCCTCATTGCTTTGAGAAGGATCCAGCCCGTTCTCGTACTCCCAACCATCCGGTATTCGATCAGAGTCCGTGTCGGACGAGGTCGGATCGGTAGACGCCAGATACTCTTCAAGATTAGTAAGTCCATCTTCGTCCGGATCCAGAGAGGCGTCGTAGCGATTATTATCGAGGCCGTACTGCTCTTCAAAGCAGTACGGCATACCGTCGCCATCGGGATCATCCGAGCAGCTGTACTCTTCTGCGATAAGGCCGATCAGACGGCCGGCCAAATAGTGGTATTCTTTGCTTAAGCCGGTGCCGCCGTCGTACTCATAGACCAACTTTCCTGAGTCGTTGTATATCTTGTATAAAGGTTCCCCTACGTCTTCAATCTCCGCATCACTTAAAGCCGAATAGCGGGACTGCTTTCTGATCATATAGCCACGGTGGTCGTAGAGGTATGCATTACCTTCGAGATACAGAGGTTGAGCATAGCTCGATCTATAATTATAAATACCACGGATAGAACCATCAGGGTGGCGATTGTATTCGGTCCAGAAGAAATCAGTGCCTACTTCAATTCCATCTTGAGGCATAGCACCAAACTGGACAATATCACCAAACTCGTTATACGAATAATTTTTTTCGTCGAACCACTCTGTACTTGTTAATAAGTTATCAGGAGAATAGCTGTACTCTTTATTGACGCCGTTTTTAGATATAGCCGATATATTATTAACATCGTCATAAACATAGCCGTAACCATTTGAGCCCAACGATGCGTATATAAGCCTTGAGTAATCATCGTAGCTGGCCGTCGCTTCACGTTGACTACCCACCTCATCAGTGACCGTTGTAATATTCGCCGCGTCGTCGTAAGAATAAACAAGCTTTAGAATATCCTGACTGCTTTTCTTCACCTGCATTGAGGACGGCAGACGTCTCTGATTCAGCGCGGAGCTGTACACATCGCCATTAGTAAAGCGAATCACAGAAGGCGTCCCGGTATAATTGTACTCGGCATCATTAACAAAACCATCGTACGAAATGGTCTGTCCGAGAGGATTGTTGTTCAACTGATAGGTGTCACCGGAGGGGTAGGTTATCGAATCCCTGTTTCTGTAGCCATCATAGTCATAAGAGATATCGAACACTTTGTCATCGACAGACGTTGTACTGGTGGTAAGCGAACCATCTGAGGAGTATGTGTAATCAGTAAGCACTGAGTCGACCAGCTCGTCTTCGTCGTAAACATCACGAGTGGCGGACACCAACTGGCTAAGGATGTCATAGCTGTAACTGTTAACTATCTGCCTATCGGATGTTTCGTAGACCTCGGAACTCACGCGACCCGCATCGTCATAGTGAATTATCTGGGTCTTTAGCGGCGACGCGGACCCTGATCTTCCGTAATGAAGCTTATGCGTTACCCGGCCGCCTTCGTCATAAACAAACTCTACACGGCCTGTTTCAGGCTCTGTGTACGAAACGGGATAAAAGTACCCTCCGGCGTAGTCGTAAACACGATCCTTACCGCCAGATGATACATTTGAGACGTCCCCTACGATATTCCTGTTCAGATCGATCGATACACCACCGTCCTGATCAACGCCCATATACTCGTATGTGAAGGGGCTGGTGTAGCTCCGAATATAATGAGTAACCAGACCGCCCTTTTCATTAGTGACAAAGACCGCGTCTCCAGAGTAAGAAATGGACTTGGTAGCGCCGTTATCATCCACCGACGTCAACCGACCGTAACCATCATAGTCATAGCTGACAGTGCTGCCATTGACAGTGACCGAAGTAACATTGCCCTGTACATCGTAATCACGTGAGATGTTGACGGCGGTTATGCCCGGCCCGCTTATCGATTCGGACGTGACACGCCCGTATTCATCGAATCCGTACGTATGAGTAAGATCACCTCTCGTCAGGGTAGCTCCATTTGAGGACCACGAAACCGTGATCGGAAGACCCTGAACCGGTGTTATAGACTCTATTCGCCCGGCGACGTCCCTGCTGACCGATTCCGTTCGGCCCTCGTAGCTGGTCGATTCAACCCTGCCAAAATCGTCAATATCCTGATCAATAACCATTCCAGTGGGCGTTACAATGCGCCCAGCGACACCGAATTCATACTGAGAGTAACTTGTTGATTCTCCAGTATCGGTTATCGCTCCGGTTCGATTACCCACTGAATCGACTGAAAATGATATCGACCGTGCTTTGTCAGTTTTTTCAACTACGTTGCCTGATGTATCGTACTCTGTGAAATCCTCATAAACCGCGCCGGATGGCCCAGTTTTTATACCCTTTGCGCCCCTCACCAGATTCCATAAATACTTGCCGGGCTCGGCCTGATAACTTCGCTGGATCGTTCTGGACCCAGCTGGGCCTGTCTCGGCTATCTCCTCTGGCGCGGGTGGTGCAAACAAAAACCAGCTATCGTCACCGATGTGATTTTGAGTATCGCCATAGTCATATGACTTTTCCCAAGTTTCACGGTCCAGTTCAAACGTTTCCCCAACCAGTATTGGATAATAATAAAACTCGTCTTCCGGTATATTAAGCCCAATCCTCTCCCGGCGTACTTCGTTTTCGCTAGAAATCGGTATTCTGTCGTAGTTGTATACTGTAGAGCTGCTCGGCCCGGACACCGGATCAAAGCTCACTTCTTTTGGAATACCAATTTTCCATACTTCCCCATCACTCACGGATCGAAGACCATGAAAGCTGTAGGTCGTATCGCCGATGTCACTTGATACCGTCGTAGTATCGCCGCTGGCATCGCGGATGTAGGTGTAATCGTAGGTGTTCCGCCCTTCCTCAGTCAGATTCGTTACCATTCTGTTCAGGATGTAATTAAGGGCGTCGAACTCATACACTTTTTCAACCTGGTAGGAGACACTAATGTTGCCACCATACGGGTTCTGTATATCTCGGATGCATCCCTCTCCTCCACTTTCCCCGTCGGTAAAGCCGTTATAATCGTACTCCCATTTGTCGTTATCCGGGGTGGTGACGCTGACGAGATTAGAGCTTCTGAAATAGTCGGATTGCGGCCATACATCCTGATTTACCTCGCTATCCTCGTACTCATACTTCCATTGGCGGCCTTCATAAACAACGTGGGTGAGCCTGGGTTCCTTGGAGGAAGGAGATTCATAGACGAAATCGACATGGCGTCCATCGCTCGTCTCGATAAAGTCGATGAGCTGGCCGCTATTACCCTCAATACCACTATTCTGATATTCAACTTCCAGATAATTGCCGTTCGCGTCGGTAATCTTATTGACGTACCAAATAGCAGGCGAATCCTTCAACGGATCGAGAAAGCGTGAAGTGAACTCATACTTCCTTCCGTCCGGGGTGCGCATCCATAGCTCATCGTTGCTGGGGTCCGGGTCTAGAAACCCTTTACAGTAGACGACATCGAAATTCTGAGTTATGTACGTGAAATATTCCGAGTCCGGAATTTCATCCGGCCCGCCCGAGCCAGCACTGACACCGATCGCCAATGGACGCTGTGAGCCATCCGGCGCTACGTAGATAGGATTGTCGGCAAGGTTCGCGTCGTAAAGTGGGTCACACATTGAATTCGGTCTGGATGTCTTGATCATGCCAAAATGCATGCTCCATCCAACCCCGACGGGACTGTAATAGTTGAACGCTTGAGGCTGAAGGGAGTGGTAATAGCGAGTCAGCTTCAGGTCGAATCCGCCATCCCCTGGTACGTACAGATCCGTGTGTGCGATCGTCAGGGTTCCGGAATGCGGATCCACACGAATATCCGCGTCCCCCATCACATTGGAAGCCGAGTCAATAACTTCGGGCGTGTTGTAAAAATCTGGAATGACTTGAACAGTGCTATTTGGGTCTCCACCGCCGCTCTGAGCCCATGTTACGGACATAGAGCAGCAGACGAACATCGCCGCCAGCACCGACGACACAGATCGGATAGGCATCCCTTCCCCCTTATACTAGTTTTTTATCCCTTTTGTTTCTCCGGTTTACACAGTGGGTGATATGTACGTCAAAGGCGGAAATAAAAAGTGCGACGAGAATCACATCTTCTGCATGCCGTACAAGATTCGCCTTCGGGTCTGCGTCCGTGGTCTCAAGTCTCTAAAACCGCTCATCTGGCTCTCTTGTTATGCCATTGTCTTACAGTCCGTGTTCTTTACTTGCGCTGATAGGTCACCCCCGCTAGCTTGATTCCTCGTGCCTTCTTCTTTTACTTATCATTCTTTTGAGTCCCGATGAAGCGAAACCCCCGATCTTCCCAATTGGTCACAGCGGGTGGTCACATTCACCTTGGCCTGTTCCCCGATACCGTGACCCTGGTTAACGGTCGCGACTACGACTACCGCACGCCGCTCGGCAAGCCGGCGTCCCGGCGGGCGCGGCACTTCCATTACAAGCAGTTCCAGTATTTCGGCGTGGTTAGCGACGAGCTGCTGATCGGCTGCGCGTTCGCGGATACGGCGTATCTGGGCATGGCGTTTTTCTATGTGTTCGATACCCGTACCGGTGAATTGCTCGAACACACCTGGCGCTCGCCGCTGGGGCGGGCGCTGACGTTGAGCGATTCGCCGTTGGACGGCGAGAGCCGCTTCCGGCAGGGCAAGGTGGACATTGCCATGGGCTACCGGCAGGCGCCGGACGGCACGCGGCGCAAGTCGCTGACGGTGGCGATGCCGGGTTTGAATCTGCAAGCGGCTTTGCATGAGCCGGCGGGGTATCAGCCGATGTCGCTGTGCACACGCACCGGCATTAATGGCTGGACCTACGCCAATAAAGTGGCGGGCGTGGATGTGTCCGGGGAATTGCGTCGCGACGGCGACACGCTGGATCTGGGTACGCTGACCGGGGCCGGCGGCCACCATGATTTTTCCGCCGGTTATATGCGCCGGGAGACGTTCTGGAACTGGGCCTGTTTGTCCGGACGGGTGAAGGGGCGCCGGCTGGGGCTGAACCTGTCCTGCGGGGTGAACGAGACCAGTGTCAATGAGAACTGCGTGTGGGTGGATGGCCGGCGGATCAAGGTGGACGGCACCGCGTTCGCGTATGATCGCGACGATCTGACACAACCCTGGCGGGTGGACAGCCAGTGCGGCCAGGTGGCGTTGCGGTATACGCCGCTGGGCAGCCAGCGCGAGCGCCTGAATCTGGGTTTGTTCGCCAGTAATTTCCAACAAATTTTCGGGCGTTTCGACGGCGAGATACGCGTCGCTGGCGAATCGCCTCTGGCCGTGCAGGGCTTGCACGGCTTCGTCGAGGAGCAGTACGCCAAATGGTAGACGACGATCGCGAGAGTAACGACACCGCACCGGCCGACGCCGGCGCACCCCATCAGCCTGAGCCGCCCCAGGGCGACGCGGTCAATGAGCGTCTGCGACGCGGCCTGTTCTGGGCGCTGCAGTATTGGCGCGAGCTGTTTAATTTCCGCTTCGACAAATACATGATCATTCAGGTGATTCCAGGCGTGTACGGCGTGGCGCTGACCGCCATCGGCCTGGGTCTGGTGTATTTGTCCGCGGAGGCGTTCATGGCCTCCACTTGGCGCGGTCTGTTTTTCCTGTTCGTGGGCGGGCCGCTGCTGTTTTTGTTCCTGGCCACGCTGCTGCGCGCGTTGCTGGAGTTCTACATGGTGGTGTTCAAGATCTCCGAGCATGTGGACCAGCTGGTGGGGCTGCGCGATACCGTGGACCGGCTGTCCGGGATCGGCGATTCGGTGGACGAAATGGTGTCGGTGACCCGGCGGATTCCGTTCTGGCGGGTGCTGGCCGGCCCGCGTCGCGGCGAAATGCGGCGCGGCGACAAACCCCGGCCCGGCGACCGCGACGAGTGACAACCGGCGCGGGAACCTGATGTCCGGCGTATACTGAAAGCCTCAGCGCCGAACGAGGCTATCGTTATGGAACGGCTCAAACCCCACGCCCGCGACATCGGCTTCCCGGTGCGCCGGCTGTTGCCCGCCGCCGGCCGGCAGCGCATCGGCCCCTTTATCTTTTTCGATCACATGGGGCCCTCGGCGTTCGAGCCCGGTGGCCGCAACGGCGACGTTCGCCCGCACCCGCACATCGGCCTGGCCACGGTCACCTATCTGTTCAGCGGCGCCATGGATCACCGCGACAGCCTGGGCACCGTGCAACGGATCGAGCCCGGCGCCATCAACCTGATGACCGCGGGCCACGGCATCGTGCATTCCGAACGGGTGCCGGAAGACGTTCGCCGGGAAGGCACCGACGTGGAAGGGATTCAGACCTGGCTGGCGTTGCCGGAAGACAAGGAGAACGGCGAGCCCGCCTTCAGCCATCATCCCCAGGACAGTCTGCCGCTTTATGAAAGCCGGGGCGTGCGCGCACGCGTGTTGATCGGCACGGCCTTCGGCGTGCAGTCGCCGGTGCCCACCGCCTCACCGGCGCTGTATGTGGACATCCAGCTGGAAGCCGGCGGCTCCCTGCCGCTACCGCCCAGCGATCAGGAGCGCGCCGTGTATGTGGTCTCCGGTAACCCGACGGCCGGCGACGAGCCGCTGCCCCTGCATCATGTGATGACCCTGGACGGACAACGCAGCTGGTTGCTGGAAGCGTTGGAGGAGCCGGCCCGGCTGATGCTGTTCGGCGGTGCCGCCCTGCCCGGCCGGCGTTATATCAATTGGAATTTCGTGTCGTCCGATAAAGAACGCATCGAAAAAGCCCGGGACGACTGGCGACACCAACGGTTCCCCGACGTGCCCGGGGAAACCGAGTGGATACCGCTGCCGGAGTAACCGGCGGCGTCAGGCTTCGGTGGCGTCCAGCGCGGTGAGCAGCAGACGTTGGTACAAACGCTCCCGCAGGCCGTCGGTGTCCGCCAGCCCCATGCGGGTCAGCTCGGCCTGGTAGCGTTGCTCGTCGTGGTCGCCGAGCAGAGCACGACGGCCCAAAGACAGGAAGTCCTTCTGGCTGACCTTTTCCTTGAGCCAGGTGAGCGCCTTCATCAGGCGCTGCTCGCGCTCGTCGAAGTCGGTGCCCAACGGGAAGGTGGCGAAGGACCCTTCGCCGCCGGTTTCCGCCACCCGGCGCAGAAACTCCGGATTGTTGTGCCGGAACCGTTCGGGAATGGTGTAGTCCCGGCGCAGCTTCCCAGCATCCTGAGCCTGCTCCATCAGCTCCACCTGGAAACGGCTGTCGGCCACGTTGAGCATGGCCATCACCACTTCCTCATCGGTCTTGCCGCGCAAGTCAGCGACGCCGTATTCGGTGATCACCATATCGCGAAGATGGCGGGGAATGGTGTTGTGCGCGTAGGAGAACAGCACGTTGGACGCCGCCTCGCCGCCGCGCTCGCGCCACGCCCGGGTCATCAGAATGGAGCGCGCACCGGGCAGTTCATGGGCCTGGCTGACGAAGTTGTACTGGCCGCCGACACCACTGAGCACGCGGCCGTCCTCGAGCTGATCGGAGACCGCCGCGCCTAACAGCGTGGCGGTGAACGCCGTATTAACGAAGCGCGCGTCGCGGCGCTGCAGAAGGCGCAGCGCCTCGCCGCCGTAGAGGTCGTTGATGATGTTCACCCGGGTCATGTTGATCGCCGCGCGGGTGTCGTCGTCCAGTTCCCGCAGCCGCTGATAGAAGGCTTCAGGGCCGAGGAAAAAGCCGCCGTGCATGATGATGCCGCCATTGAGGCGGTCGCCGAACAAACCTTCCAGTGCTTCCCGGGTGTCCGGATGGTCCAGGTCATTGGGCACGCTGTCGTCGTTGGGCAGACGCAGATGGCTGGCTTCCACCACCACCCCGGCGCGCAGCACGCCGAAGCGGGTCAGCCGGTCGAGCTGCTCCGGGGTCATCGGTGACGATACACCGCCGCACTGGCGCAGCGCGTCCAGCATCGACAGGTCCGGCCGCGCCTGCGGGTGCGTCAGTACATAGCGCTGCAACGCCGACCAGTCGTACACCGGACGGCGGATGATGCCCTCGTCGATCAACCGCAGCAGACCGTGGGTCATCATCTCGCTGCAGCCGTACAAGCCCTGGTCGAAACGGCCGGTGCCGCCCTCGCGCTCGATCAGCGCCCGGTGCTCTTCGGGCAGGTCGAGCGCGTTCAACAGGTCGCGGTAATTGTCGTTGCTTTGCTGCCGGCGCAGGGTGTGATGCACCAGTGCATCCCCCAGGGCGCCGATGCCGATCTGCAGCGTGCCGCCGTCACGAACCAGCGAGCTGGCGTGCAGGCCGACGAAATGGTCCTGCAGGTTCACCGGCATATTGGGCGTGCTGAACAGCCGGGTGTGGCCCTGGGGGTCGTCCAGCAGGATGTCCATATCAGTGAGCCACTCGCCCACTCGGGCGTCGTTTTCCATGAACGGCAGATCCCGGTGCAGCTGGCCCACGGTAACGATGGTTTCGCCGGCGTCGCGGCGCGCCTTGAGCATGGGCAACAGTTCCAGCGTCACTTCCGGATTGCAGGAGAAGCTGTAATCGTTGCCGTTCTCGCCATCCGCGCCAGGGCGAGACGCCAGCAGTTGCGCCACCACGTTGACACCGCGGGCGTTCAGGTCACGGGCCGCGTGGGTGTAGTTAACGCTGATGTAGTGCCGTTGCGCGCTGTTGCTGCCCAGCATGCTGCCCGGCTGAAAGAAAAACTCGAACACCCGGATATTGTCGGGCAGCTGGTCTTTCTTGGCGGACTTCAGATAGTCCAGCTCTTCGTAGTCGCCGAACACGCGATCCGCAAAGGGTTCCAGAAAGCGCTTCTCAAGATCGCTGCCGGCGCCGGGCCGGCCCAGCGACAGAGCGGTGTAGATATCCAACTGAACGTCCGGGTTTTCCGTAGCCCGCTGATAAAGCGCGTTAACCAAACGGTTCGGCTTGCCCAGCCCCAGCGGCAGCCCCAGCCGTATCTCGCCGCCGGTGAGCTCGATGATCTTGTCGGCCGCTTTCAGGGCATCGTCCATTTGCTCGGGCACGGCGTTCTCCTTATGGGTACGTTTTTTAATGGCCTGCGGTGCGCGACACGGCGCTGACCAGCACCACACCGACAATAATAAGCAGCATACCCAACACCGCGGGCAGGTCGGGTAACTGTTTGAAAAAGATAGCGCCGGAAAGCGCGATCAACACGATGCCCGCACCGGCCCACACCGCATAGGCGATGCCCATGGGCACGGTGCGCAGCGTCAGTGACAGAAAATAAAACGCCAGACAGTACCCGACCACCGTAATCAATGACGGCCAAAGACGGGTGAAACCCTGGGAGGCGTTCAAGGCGGTGGTGGCGATCACCTCGCTGAGGATCGCCACCACTAAATACCAATAGCCCATATCGGCTCCTTGAGGGCGTCGAATCAGTCCGCTGCCAGCGGCGTATCCGCGAGCCCGAGATGAAGGCGCCAGTTCTCCAGCCAGCGCGTCGGGGTGGCGGCGTCCTCGCCGGCGGCAATCACCACCAGGCGGCTGTCATCGTCGCTGCCGGGCCAGGCCGGTAACGGCGCCATCTCCACGGGCTGGCCAGCCACCGCCTGGATCAGCAAGGGGCCGTCCAGTTTCTCAATGGCCACCAGCCCCTTCAAACGCACCAGGTCCTCACCGGCCTCCGCGCGCAGTGCCGCCAGCGCCTCCTGCAGGCGATCATAGGCGATCCGCTCGCGCCAGCGTAGGCCCGCCGGGTGCAGGTGATGCCCGCCACGGTCCGGCCCGGGTGCCAGGGCGGTCGCCGCACCGGCCGGCGCCAGAGTGCCGGTGATACGGCACTGACGCGGGAAGTCCCGGTCCAGCAATCCGGCGTCGGCGCGGTCGACGTCGACCGCCTCGGCGCGGGGGTTGAGACGGGCCAGGGCGTCGATCAAAGCGTCGCGCTGCGACCGCGTGGCCCGGTCGGTCTTGGTCAGCAACAGCCGATCGGCGGCGGTGACCTGTTCCAGCGCTTCCGGGTGCCGGCGCAGCGCCGTCTCACCGGCCACGGTGTCCACCGTGGTGAGAATCGAGCGCAGCGTGAAGCGTTTGCGCAGCCAAGCGTCCTGCTCCAATACGGCGGTCACGCCAAACGGATCGGCGGCGCCGGTGGTCTCCAGCAACACCGCCGAGAACGGTGGCAGATCGCCGCTGGCGCGGGCCATGTAGAGGTTGCGCAAGGTGGTGCGCAGAGTGCCCTGAACGGCGCAACAGACACAGCCGCCGGCCAGCAGGCTGACCGGTGCACCCACCTGCCGGGCCAGATCCTTATCGATGCCGATCTCACCCAGCTCGTTGATGATCACCGCCAGGTCGCCGCGCTGGTCCAGCCAACGGTTAAGCAAGGTGGTTTTACCGCTGCCGAGAAAGCCGGTCAGCACCACCAGCGGAATCGGCGCCGTCATTGGCTCTCGCGGAGCGCCCAGGGCAGCGCCTGCCCGGCCATGAACGGCACCATGTCTTCGCCGGCGGCGGTGACCGTTTCCGGCACCGCCCAGTCGCGGCGTTCCAGGGTCACAGTGTCGGTATTGCGCGGCAGCCGGTAGAAGTCAGCGCCGAAATGGCTGGCGAAGCCTTCCAGCTTGTCCAGCGCACCGTGGCGGTCCAGAAACGACGCGTACAGCGGCAACGCCGCGCGGGCCGAATAACAGCCCGCGCAGCCGCACGCTGCTTCCTTCTTGTCGCGGGCGTGGGGCGCCGAATCGGTGCCCAGGAAAAAGCGCGGGTGCCCTTCCAGCACCGCCTGCTGAATCGCTTGCTGGTGGGTACGCCGCTTCAACACTGGCAGGCAGTAGTTGTGCGGGCGCACGCCGCCGACCAGCAGGTCGTTGCGGTTCATCAACAAATGCTGAGGGGTGACGGTGGCGGCGGTCAGGTCGCCGCCCTCGCGCACGAAGTCCACGCCTTCCGAGGTGGTGACGTGCTCGAACACGATACGCAGCGCGGGAAAGCGCTCGCGAATATCGTTCAGGTAGCGGTCGATGAACACCCGCTCGCGGTCGAAAATGTCGATCTCCGGCTCGGTCACTTCGCCGTGGACCAGGAACGGCAGGTCGTTTTTTTCCAGCGCCTCGTAGAGAGGGTTGATACGCGCCGGATTAGTGACGCCGCTGTCGGAATTCGTGGTGGCCCCCGCCGGATACAGTTTGAAGGCGTACACGAACGGGCTTTGCGCCGCGCGCTCGATTTCCTCCACCGGGGTCTGGTCGGTCAGGTAAAGCACCATCAGCGGCTCGAAATCCACGCCCGCCGGAATTGCCGCCAGGATGCGCTCCCGGTAGGCCTCGGCCAGCGCCACGGTGGTTACCGGCGGCGTCAGGTTGGGCATCACGATGGCGCGGCGGAACACCCGCGCCGTGGCCGGCACGGTTTCCTTCAGCATGGCGCCGTCGCGGAAATGCAGGTGCCAGTCATCCGGGCGGGTGAGGGTCAGAGTATCGGTCATGGGATCCACTTGGTCGGCGCGAATAAACGCCCATGATACGCAAAAACGAAGCGGCCAGCAGCGGCCGGCTGGGCCGCCGTTCGCCGCTGTCATTTCTCAGCATAACTGTGTACGGTTGTGCAAATAATAGAATTACATAACAGTCCTTGGGGATTCAAAAAATGGAAAACACTGATCGTTCTTTTACCTCCGTTCGTAGCGGGATGGCCGTAAACCGCCAGGCCGCTTTCCCGGCCATGGTTGCTCTGTTGGCGACGACGCTTTTGGTGAGCGGTTGCGCCGATGATGATGACGACGACCCCCTCGCCGGTCGCGTCACCGATCCGCCGGCGGCCCCGGAGCTCACACTGACGCCGCAGAGCGTCAAGACGTTCCGGTTTTCCTGGGATAAGCCAGGGGTGGTCAGCGCGTATCGCCTGCTGGTGAACCCGGACGGTGCTTCCGGCTACAGCGAGGTAGTCACCTTCGGCGGCACCCCGATAGAATACGACCTGCCGGTCTTCCTGCCCGCCCGCCTTAACGCCAGCTACATTCTCGAGGCCTGCAACCGGATCGGTTGCGCGGAGTCGGATGCGGTGTTCGTGAACAGCGCCCTTACCGAAGCCATCGGCTATGTAAAAGCGTCCGACACCGACGTGAATGACGGGTTCGGGCGCGCCCTGGCCATCGCCGACGACGGCCGCACACTGGCCATCGGCGCGCCGGGGGACGACGGCGAGAACGACGGCACTTCGACGAGCGGCGCCGTCTACGTGCTGCACCGGGACGACACCGGCACCTGGCGCCATCAGACGCAACTCCGGGCCTCCAACCCCGACAATCTGGATCAGTTCGGTGAAGCCATCGCCCTCTCCGGCGACGGCGGCACCCTGGCGGTGGGCGCCGCCGACGAAGACAGCGCCAGCACGGGCATCAACGGCCCACAAGCCGATAACAGTGCCGCGGACAGCGGCGCGGTCTATACTTTCCGGCGCGACGACAGCGGCGCCTGGCCCCAGAGCGCCTACATAAAAGCCTCCAACAGCGGTGCCGGCGACGCTTTCGGCGCCAGTCTGGCGCTGTCTTCGGACGGCAGCCGTCTGGCCGTGGGCGCCTTCGGCGAAGCCAGTGCCGCCACCGGCATCAATGGCGACCAAAACGATGACTCAGCCTTGAGGGCCGGCGCCGCCTACGTATTCGACTACGACGGCAGCGACTGGGCGCAAAGCGCTTACCTCAAGGCGTCCAATACCGACGCCGTGGATCTGTTCGGGCTGAGCCTGGCGCTGTCGGGCGACGGCAACACCCTGGTCGCCGGTGCCCTGCGCGAAGCCAGCGCGGCCACCGGCATCGGCGGCGACCAGGGTGACAACACCGCCGCCACCAGCGGCGCCGTCTACGCCTTCCAAAGAGACAGCGGCGGAGTCTGGACGCAGCAGGCGTACATCAAAGCCTCCAACAGCCAATCCGGGGACAACTTCGGACGCAGCCTGGCGCTGGACGGGACGGGTGAAACCCTCGCCGTGGGCGCCAATCAGGAGGACAGCGCCGCCGCCGGTGTGAGCGCGGACCAGAACGACAACAGCGCACTCAGCAGCGGCGCCGTCTATGTCTTTAAGCTTGAAGGGTCCAACTGGACGCAGAAAGCCTACTTGAAGCCGACCAACCCCGGCGCCGGTGATTCCTTCGGCTTCAGCCTGGCGCTGTCCGGGGACGGCGCCACCCTGGCCGTGGGTGCCAACGGCGAAGCCAGCGCCGCCCAGGGGATGGACGGCGACCAAACGGATGACACAGCGGGTGGCAGTGGCGCCGCCTATTTGTTCCGCGACGACGCCGGCGTCTGGCATCAGAGCCGCTACCTGAAAGCCCCGAACACCAATGCCGACGACAATTTCGGTTACCGGGTTGCCCTGGCCGCCGACGGAGAAACGCTGGCCACCGGCGCTGATCGGGAAGACAGCAACGCCACCGGGGTGGACGGCGACCAAGCCGATAACAGCGCCTCAAACAGTGGCGCCGTCTACCTGTACTAACCGTACTAACGCGCCCTCAGCGTTCCACCGCCAGGGCCACGCCCTGGCCACCGCCGATGCACAGGGTGGCCAGGCCTTTCTTCACGTCGCGGCGCTGCATTTCGTGGAGCAGGGTCACCAGTACCCGGCAGCCGGAGGCACCGATTGGGTGCCCCAGGGCGATGGCACCGCCGTTGACGTTGACCTTGTCCTGGTCCCACTCCAGGTCCTTGCCCACCGCCAGGGACTGGGCGGCGAAGGCCTCATTGGCTTCGATCAGGTCCACCTGGTCCAGCGACCAGCCGGCGCGCTCCAGACAGCGGCGAGTGGCCGACACCGGGCCGATACCCATGATCGCCGGGTCCACGCCGGCGCTGGCCTGACCGGCCAGACGAGCGAGAATCGGCAGGCCCAGCTGGTTGGCGCGAGCTTCGCTCATCAGCATCACGGCGGCGGCGCCGTCATTGAGCGCGGAGGCGTTACCGGCGGTGACGGTGCCGTCTTTCTTGAAGGCGGCGCGCAGGCCACCGAGGGATTCGGCACTGGTGTCGCCGCGCGGTTGCTCGTCGGTGTCGACAATCTTCGGATCGCCCTTGCGCTGCGGCACTGCCACCGGGGTGATCTCATTCTTGAAGCGGCCTTCGTTGATGGCGGCCGCCGCCTTCTGATGTGAGGCCGCCGCGAAGGCGTCCTGGGCTTCCCGGCTGAGGTTGTATTTCTCCGCCAGGTTTTCGGCGGTGATGCCCATATGGAAGTCGTTAAAAGCGTCCCACAGGCCGTCCTGGATCATCGAATCCACCAGGGTGGCGTGGCCCATGCGCAGCCCGGTGCGCGCCTTGGGCAGCACATAGGGGGCCAGACTCATGCTTTCCTGACCACCGGCGATGATCACGTCGGCTTCCCCGCAGCGGATCGCCTGACTGCCCAGATGCACCGCTTTCAGGCCCGAGCCGCACACCTTGTTGATCGTCATGGCGGGCACTTCGTTGGGCAGGCCGGCGTGGATCGAGGTCTGGCGGGCGGTGTTCTGGCCGGCGCCGGCGGTAAGCACCTGGCCGAGGATCACTTCGCTGATTGCCCCGGGCTCCACACCGGTGTCCGCCAGCAGGCGGCGGACCACCGCTTCACCCAGCTTAGTGGCGGGGACGTCCGACAGGCCGCCCTGAAAGCGCCCAATGGCGGTACGGGTGGCGGCGACAATGACCACGTCTTGCATGTTGTTCTCCCAAGCTAAGATTCAAGTGCACCTAATAACCGCGCATGGTAACACGGCCGCGCGGACGCCCCCATTGCGTCAGAGGCGAAAGGCCGTTAGGCGTCGGACATCAATTGTGGAGAAATCATGGCCGCAGCACTGCTCGACAACCTGATGCTCGTGAACACCGCTTCCGCGGTGGCGCTGGCTGCTGCCTGCTATTTCTACGGATATTGGTTTAGCCGCGCGCGCGTCTGACCTCTATCCGGTCAGGCGCCCGCTTCGGGACGCCTGCCGTAGAATCCTGAAACCCCGGCTGGT
>JBFJUC010000009.1:0-21422 GCA_041624875.1 Alcanivorax sp. | reverse complement strand
TGGCGGAGGAATGCCAGGTACCGGTAGTGCCCGGCACCGGCGCCGACACCACCCTGGCGCAGGCCCAGGCGTTCCGTGACGGTCTGGGGGACGGCGCCACCGTGATCGTCAAGGCGATCGCCGGCGGCGGCGGGCGCGGCATGCGCATCGTGCGCCCCGGTGACGATCTCGCCGAAGCGTTCAGGCGTTGCCAGGCGGAGGCCGGCGCCGCCTTCGGCAACGACGCGGTTTATGTGGAGCGGTTTATCGAGCGGGCCCGGCATATCGAAGTGCAGGTGCTGGGCGACGGCGGCGATGCGCCGGTACATCTGTGGGAACGGGAGTGCAGCCTGCAGCGCCGCAACCAGAAGCTGGTGGAGGTGGCGCCCAGCCCGACGCTCTCCGAGGACACTCGCCAGCAGTTGCTGGACGCCGCCTTGCGGCTGGCGGCGCGGGTCGGCTACCGCAGCCTGGGCACCTTTGAATTCTTGGTCGACGCCGATGAAAGCCGCTTCGCCTTTATCGAAGCCAACCCCCGGCTGCAGGTAGAGCACACCGTCACCGAGGAAATCACCGGCGTGGACCTGGTGCAGGCGCAGTTGAAAGTGGCCGGCGGCGCCTCCCTGGCCGACCTGGGCCTGACCCGTCCGCCCCAGCCGCTGGGTTTCGCCATGCAGCTGCGCGTCAACATGGAAACCATGGAAGCCAGCGGCGAGGCGCGGCCGGCCGGCGGCACCCTGGCCACCTTCGAGCCACCCACTGGCCCCGGTCTGCGTGTGGACACTTTCGGCTATCGCGGCTACCGCACCAGCCCTCATTACGATTCCTTGCTCGCCAAGCTGATCGTGCACGGCCGCGGTGACTACGCCACCACGGTGCGGCGCGGTTACCGGGCGCTGTGCCAATTCCGCATCGAAGGCGTGGATACCAACATCGGCTTCCTGCAGAACCTGCTGCGCCGCGACGAAGTGACGGCGAACGATGTCTACACTCGCTTCGTTGACGATCACATGGTCGAGTTGGTGGGCGAGGGCGCGCACCCGTCGCTGCATTTCGGTGCCTCCGAAGACGCCGGCGCCGCCGCCACCCAGGCGGCCATCCAGGGGCCGGCGGGCACCGAAGCGGTCACCACGCCGATGCAGGGCGTGGTGGTGGAACTTATGGTCGGCGACGGCGACAACGTCCGTGAGGGCCAGCCGGTGGCGTTCGTGGAAGCGATGAAAATGCAGCACCAAGTGGTGGCCGGCGTCAGCGGCACGGTGCGCCAGGTAACGTTCGCCGTGGGCGACGCGGTCAGCGGCGGCGACCCGCTGTACTTTATCGAGCCCGGTGACGTGGCCGGCGACGCCGACCAGGAAGTGGAAGAGATCGACCTGGACCATATCCGTCCGGATCTCGCCAAGCTGCAGCGGCGTGACGCCTTGCTGCGCGACGAGCACCGCCCGGACGCGGTGGCCAAGCGCCGCAAGACCGGCCAGCGCACCGCGCGGGAAAACGTGGCGGCGATCTGCGACGCCGACAGCTTTATCGAATACGGCGGCTTCACCTTCGCCGCCCAGCGCGCCCGCCGTTCCACCGAAGACCTGATCCACAACACCCCGGCCGACGGCATGATCACCGGCATCGGCGCGGTGAACGGCGACCTGTTCGGCGAGGACAAAAACCATTGCGCGGTGCTCGCCTACGACTACACCGTCCTGGCCGGCACCCAGGGCACCATGAACCACAAGAAGACCGACCGCATTCTGGACATCGCCGAGCAGCAGAAACTGCCGGTGATCTTCTTCGCCGAAGGCGGCGGCGGCCGCCCCGGTGACACCGACAACGCCACCAAGGTAGCCGGCCTGGACGGCCCCAGCTTCCTGCAGTACGCCCGCCTCAGCGGCCTGGTGCCGCGCATCGCCGTGGTATCTGGCCGCTGCTTCGCCGGCAACGCGGTGTTCGCCGGCTGCAGCGACCTGATGATCGCCACCGAGAACGCCTGCATCGGCATGGCCGGCCCGGCGATGATCGAAGGGGGCGGCCTGGGTTCGTTCAAACCGGAAGAAGTAGGCCCGGTGTCGGTGCAGCGTGCCAACGGCGTCATCGATTGCGTGGTCAAGGACGAGGAGGAAGGCGCCGCCCTGGCCAAGAAGCTGATGGGCTATTTCCAGGGCGAGATCACCGACTGGACCTGCGAAGACCAGCGCTGGCTGCGCCGGGCAGTGCCGGAAAACCGGCTGCACGCCTACGACATGCGCCACTTGATCAATGTCTTCGCCGACACGGATTCCGTGGTCGAGCTGCGCCCGGACTTCGCCCCCGGCATGATCACCGCCTTCGTGCGCGTTGAGGGCCGGCCCCTGGGGTTGATCGCCAACGACCCGAAAGTGCTGGGCGGCGCCATCGACGCCGCCGGCGCCGACAAAGCGTCACGTTTCATGCAACTGTGCGACGCCTTCGATCTGCCCATGGTGAGCTTCTGCGACACCCCAGGCTTCATGGTCGGCCCGGAGGAGGAAGAAACCGCCATGGTGCGTCACACCTGCCGGATGTTCGTTACCGCCGCCAGCCTTACGGTGCCGCTGTTCTCCCTGGTGACCCGCAAAGGCTACGGGCTTGGTGCCCAGGGGATGACCGGCGGTTCTTTCCACGCGCCGTTTTTCTGTGCCTCCTGGCCCAGCGGTGAATTCGGCGGCATGGGCCTGGAAGGCGCGGTGAACCTGGCCTATAAGAAAGAGCTGGATGCCCAGGAAACGCCGGAGAAGCGCGAAGCGCTGTTCAAGGAACTGGTCGGTAAGCTGTACGAACGGGGCGAAGCGTTGAGTATGGCCGCCGCTCTGGAGATCGATGCGGTGATCGACCCGTCGGATTCCCGCGCCTGGGTGTTGCGCGGTCTGCGCGCCGCGCCCAAAGGCGGCCGAGAACCCATCGCCGGCAAGCGCCGCCCGATGATCGACACATGGTAAAAAAAGCAGTTAACAGTTGATAGTTAATAGTTGACAGCTAAAGGCGCGCGGGCGGGTGTGTGTGGGGGCTGCTTGGCCGTGCCCGCGTTGTTTCGCTATTAACTATTCACTGTTCACTATTAATGATCGCCTCCTGGGTAGACGAGATTCTGCAGCGCCTCGCCCTGGGCGATGCGGCGCACTTGTTCGCGGAGGAATTGCGCCAGGCGCGGTTTCAGGGCTTCGGAGCGGCCGCCAATGTGCGGGGTGATGAACACGCCGGGGGCGGTCCACAGCGGATGGTCCGCCGGTAACGGTTCCGGGTCCACCACATCCAGGGCGGCGCGCAGGCGCCCGCTTTGCACTTCGTTGAGCAGCGCGTCGGTGTCCACCACCGGGCCCCGCGCCACATTAACCACCAGCGCGCCATCCGGAAGCCGGGCCAGGAAGTCCTTGTCGACCAGGTGATGGGTGGCCTCGTTGAGCGGCGTGATCAGCACCACGATGTCCGCCTTGGGCAGCAGGTCGGGTAATTCATCGACGCCATGCACGGGGCCTCGATGGTCGTTGCGGGCGCGGGTGCCGACGCGGGTCAATACCACACCGAACGGCGCCAGGCGCTCGGCGATGGCCTCGCCGATGCCGCCGGCGCCGATCATCAGGACGTTGCGGTCCAGCAGCCCCGGGGTGGTGGCCGGTGTCCAGCGGCGCGCACTTTGTTCGCGGGCGAAGTGGTCCAGGCTGCGCTGGGCGCTGAGCATCAGGCCCAGGGCCAGCTCCGCCGTGGGGCCGGCGTGCAGACCGTAGGCGCTGGCCACGGCGGCGCCTCGGCCCGCCGCGATAAAACCGTCGTAGCCGGTGGACTGGGTCTGAACCAGTTTCAGATTGGGGAGCGCGCTGATTCGTTGCAAACCGTCGGCGCCGGAGGGGTGGTGATAGACCACCGCGTCGATGTCCTCGGTGCTCAGCCCGATGGGCGCGTCTTTGAGATTCCAGACCGCCAGTCGCAGATCGCCGGCCTGGTCGCGGACGGCGTCCAGGTGCCATTGGGTGGGCAGAGTGAGCGTGCGGATATCCAGGGTGGTCATGGGGTGCTCCGGGCAATGACGGCCGCGTTGCTTGCAGAACCTTTGATTGTAGGAAGCCCGCCCCGACCCGGCCAGGGAGGATCGCGCCGTGGATGTGGCCGGTCACGCCTTTCAGCTTGCAGCCGTCCGCTTGCGGTTCTATAACGTGTACCCTGTCTTTTTCAACGGTTTTGAAGCGGGAGAATGCTTGTGTCTCAACTGGTGCCCGAGGTAGACCCGGACGGTCTGCTGGAATACTCCGTGGTGTTCACGGACCGGTCTCTGAACCATATGTCCCAGGCCTTTCAGCAGGTGATGCGGGATATTTCCGCCACCCTGAAACAGGCCTACCACGCCGAGGCCGTGGCGGTGGTGCCCGGCGGCGGCACCTACGGTATGGAAGCGGTGGCGCGTCAGTTCGCCACCGGCAAGAAATGCCTGGTGATCCGTAACGGCTGGTTCAGCTACCGCTGGAGCCAGATTTTCGAGATGGGCTCGATCCCCGCCGCCGAAACCGTACTCAAGGCCCGCCGCATCGACGGCGAAGGCGAGCCGGCGCCGTTCGCGCCGGCGCCCATCGACGAGGTGGTGGCCACGATTCGCGAAGAAAAGCCGGACCTGGTATTCGCGCCCCACGTGGAGACCGCCGCCGGCCTGTTGTTGCCCAACGATTATCTGGACGCGGTGGCGGAAGCGGTCCACGAAGTGGGCGGTCTGTTCGTGCTCGATTGCATCGCCTCCGGCGCCCTGTGGGTGGACATGAAAGCGCGCGGCGTGGACGTGCTGATCAGCGCGCCGCAGAAAGGCTGGAGCTCGTCGCCCTGCGCCGCCCTGGTGATGCTGGGCGAAGAGGCCCTGGCCCGCCTGGAACAGACCCAAAGCACCAGCTTCGCCGCCGACCTGAAACGCTGGCTGGGCATCATGCGGGCCTACGAGGATGGCGGCCATGCCTACCACGCCACGCTGCCCACCGATGGCCTGGCGCGCTTCCGCGACATCATGGAAGAAACCCGCGCCCAGGGCTTTCCCGTGGTGCAGGCCCTGCAGGAAGAGCTGGGCGGCCGGGTGCGGGCGCTGTTCACCCGCTACGGCATTCAGAGCGTGGCGGCGACCGGCTTTCAGGCGCCCGGCGTGGTGGTCTGCTACACCGGCGACGACGGCCTGCACAACGCCAAGAAGTTTATCGGCGAAGGCCTGCAGACCGCCGCCGGCGTGCCGCTGATGTGCGATGAGCCGGACGGTTTCAAGACCTTCCGCGTCGGCCTGTTCGGGCTCGACAAGCTCAACAACATCGAGCGCACCGTGGAAAACCTGGAGCAAGCGCTGGCGAAAATTCTCGACTGAGGTCCGCCGCCGGTGCCAGCTTGTGCCCCCGCCGCTCGCGCGGGGGCGATTTGACCTTCTTTTAAGAACCCCGTCCCGTTTCACCCCTCTAAAGTGACAGACAACAGAGTCGACTTTGTTTACTCTTCTGCGCGATTCGCAATACCCCTAAAGAAGCCCCTAAACACTGTTCTGAAGTAGAGGACTCGCCATGATCCGTTCCATCCTGATTACCGCCTTGCTGGCTTTCGGCGCCACCGCCTGGGCCGCCGACGGCGAAAACGCCATTGCAGGTATCTGGGAAACCGATACTGGCGGCTATGTGCAGCTTCATAAAGAGGGGGACGCCTGGGTGGGCACCGTGGTCGGCTCGCGCAGTGGCGAGGCCCGCTATGACACGGAGAACCCGGACGAGGCACTGCGTGGCCGCCGGCTGCTCGGCGTGACCGTGCTGAAAGGGCTGGAATACGCCGGCGGCAACGAGTGGGATGACGGCAGCATCTACTCCCCGGACAACGGCAAGACCTACAGTGCCCGCGCCACCCTGACCGATGAGGACACGCTGGAGGCGCGCGGCTACCTGGGCATCAGTCTGTTGGGCCGTAGCCAGACCTGGCAGCGCGTGGACCGGGACGCCCCCAACCTGGAAACCGATCTGCTGAAATAGCCGTTCAGTCGGCGCTGCCCGCCCGTTGCAGCTCGCCGTCCACGAAGTGCGCGACCATGTCCCCCAGGCCGCGCACCAGATCGTCGAAGGTCACGGTGGGGTTAGGCTCGGTGAGATAGCGAATCACCGTGAACACCCCACCGTTGATCATAATGAACCCCATCGCCGGCAGATTGCCCAGCCGCACCAGTTGCGGGTGGTGCATCACGTATTTCATCAGCAGGTCCATCAGCAGACGGTTAATCGGCTCGATCTGATCGCGCGGCGCGAAGTAGGCGGCGTAGCTCATGTAGCGCAGATAGCGACCGTCGTCGCGTTCCAATAGATCGCGGAACCGGTAGAGCAGCTCCGCCACCAGCTCGCGGATGTCCATGCGCACCAGCGTGGGGATCAGCGGCCGCACCATCCCCACCACCTCCCGGACCATGTGCCCGTGCATGGCCTCGAACACTTCTTCCTTATTGGCGAAATACTCATAGAGCGAGCCCACGCTGACCCCGGCGATATCGGCAATGTGCCGGGTGGTGGTGTTTTCCACGCCATTGCGGGCGAGGGAGATAAAGCCGGCCTCAACGATGGCGTTGAAGGTGGCCTGGGCGCGCGGCTGCTGGGGTTTACGAGGCATATCCGAGTTGAATCCGAACAATTAGTCGGACTAAGTTGCCATTAATCAATGTCACGGTCAATTCGGCGAGGTTCGCCCCGATGCTCAGCAGCAAAATGTTTACCAGAAACAGAATATCCAAAGGCAGCCGCGCCGTCGTCACGGGCGCCGGTAGTGGCATCGGCCGGGCGTTTGCGCTGGAGCTGGCCCGCCGAGGCGGCCGTGTGGTGTGCAGCGACCTTAACCCCGCCACCGCCGAGGCCACCGCCGAGACGATCCGCGAGCAGGGCGGCCACGCCCTGGCGGTGTCCTGCGACGTGTCCGTATTGGAGCAGGTCGAAGCCCTGGCGGACCGGGCCCAGCAATGGTTCGGCGAGGCCCCCACCCTGGTGATCAATAACGCCGGCGTCGGCGCCGGTGGCAAGCCGGTGGGCGAGATCTCCATGGAAGACTGGCACTGGGTGATCGGCGTGAATATGTGGGGCGTGGTGCACGGCTGCCACGTGTTCACCCCGCGCCTGCGCGCCGGCGGTGGCGGCGGCATCATCAATGTGTGTTCCACCGCCAGCTTCGCCGCCGCGCCCAGCATGGGCCCCTACAACGCCAGCAAGGCGGCGGTGCTGGCCCTGTCCGAGACTTTGGCGGCGGAAACCGCCGGCGCCGGCATCACGGTCACCGCGCTGTGCCCCACGGTGGTGAAAACCAATATTTTCCGCGACGGCCGCATCGACGAGTCGGTGACGCCGCTGATGAACAAGTGGGTGTCGCTCACCGGCGTGTCCGCAGAGGGTGTCGCCGGGACCACCCTGAAAGCCCTGGATAAGGGCCGTCTTTATGTTCTGCCGCAGGTGGACGCGCGTTTGATCTGGCGCGCCAAACGTTACCTGCCCACCACCTACGCACGGGGAGCGGGCCTGTTGAGCCGCTTCGTCTAACGGGAAGGAGATACTCGCATGGCTTCCATCGATCTCGACAAAATGCTCGCTAAAATCAAAGCCAGCCAGTGGGCGCTGGCGGACATTGACTGGGACGCGCCGGGCGCGGAGAAAATTACCGCCGAACAGTGGCCCAAGCTGAAGGCGTTCATGGCCGACCTGATGTGGATCGAACACGTCGGCGCGCGCGGCTTCGCGGCCATGGCCAAGAAAGCGCCCAACGACACGCTCAAGGAAATCTACACCTATTTCCACGCCGAGGAGCAGCGCCACGCCAACGCCGAGATGGCGTTGATGAAACGCTGGGGCATGCTCGACGGCGAGAATATCCCCGAGCCCAACAAGAACCTGAAGCTGGTGATTCAGTGGCTGGACCGCTACAGCGACGACATGCCCCTGGAAGTGCTGGGCTCGGTGATTCCGATGCTGGAGATCGCCTTGGACGGCGCCCTCTGCACCTTCCTGCTGGAAACCGTGGACGACCCGGTGTGTCACCAGGCGTTTGCAAGGATCAATGACGATGAATCCCGCCACCTGGGCGTGGGCTTCCACGTGTTGGAAATGCAAGGCCACGGGCCGCTCTACCTCAAGACCCTGAAAGCCCTCGGCACGATCGCCGACCCGCGCCTGATTCTCGGCGTGGCGTCCTATGTGCCGCTGCTCAATCGGATGCGCGACAACATCATTGACATGGGTCTCGGCGAAGAGCGCCTCTACGCGGCGATGAGAAAGTTTGAGCGTATCGGCGGACGCACCCAGGAAGGGCGCAACAACCCCTGGTACCAGATCATCAGCCGCCACGGTCGGATGGTGGTGAATCGCCGCAACCGGCTGTACCACGCGCCGGTGGACGCCATGGTCAAGCTCACCGACCGGGTGCCCGAATGGGTGATGCCATCCAGTGTGCCGACCTGGGTGAAGGGCATCACCTACAAACCCACCGCCTAGCCTTGTGGGAGCGGGCCTTGTGGGATCCTGCCGGGAGCTCCGCTCCCTTTCGCGGGCTGGGCCCGCTCCTACAAATCCGGCTGCCGTAGAAGTGCTGTGCCAAGCGATGACTCTTTTCGATCCGATCTTTCAGCCAGTGAATTGCTATGAATGACGAGACCCCCAACAGTAACGACAGCCGCACCGCGGACCAGCCTGAAGTGAAAGCGGGCGAGGCCGATGTTACCAGCGGCACCGCGAACGCGGCCGCCAAAGCGCCGCGCAAGAAAGCAGCGGTGAAGAAGGCCACCGCGACGAAAGCGCCAGCTAAAAAGGCGACCGCCAAGAAAGCAGTCGCCAGAAAAGCCCCGGCTAAAAAGGCGAGCACGCAGGCGGCGGCTAAGAAGGCCACCGCGAAGAAAGCGGCGCCGAAAAAAGTCGCCGCCAAGCGCGAAGCGAAGCCGGCTTCGGCGGTGATTGTCGGCGCCGGCTTCGCCGGGCTGGGCATGGCGATCCGGCTGAAGCAGGCAGGGGTTAACGATTTCGTTATTCTGGAACGCGGCGACCGTGTCGGTGGCACCTGGCGGGACAATACCTACCCCGGTGCCGCCTGCGACATTCCTTCCAACCTGTATTCCTACTCGTTCGCGCCTAACCCGGAATGGTCGCGCAGTTTTTCCGGCAGCAGCGAGATTCTCGATTACATCCACTACCTGGTGGACGCCTTCGATCTGAAAAAGCACATTCGTTTTAACTGTAACGTCACTGATTTGTCGTTCCAGGAAGACGCCGGCCTGTGGGAAGCGACGCTGGAGAAAGGCGAAGTGGTGCGCGGTCGCACCGCGGTGATGGCCCAGGGCCCGCTGTCCAACGCCAGCTTCCCGAACATCGAAGGCCTGGAAGAGTTTGAGGGCAAGAAGATCCACAGCGCGCGCTGGGATCACGATTACGACTTCACCGGAAAGCGGGTGGCGGTGATCGGTACCGGCGCCAGCGGCATTCAGATTGTTCCTGAACTGGTGAAAACCGTGGGCACGCTGAAAGTATTCCAGCGCACCCCGGGCTGGGTGGTGCCGCGCCCGGATTTCAAAACGCCGGACTGGCACAAGAAGCTGTTCAAGACAATGCCCGCCAGCCAGAAAGCGGTGCGGCAGGCGCTGTTCTGGACCCACGAAACCATGGCCATGGCGGTGATCTGGAACTCACCGCTGACCCGTGTCGCCGAGCGGCTCAGCCTGGCGCACCTGCATAACCAGGTGGAAGACGACTGGATGCGCCGGCAACTGACGCCGGATTTCCGCATCGGCTGCAAACGGGTGTTGGTCTCCAACGATTATTACCCCGCGCTGCAGAAAGACAACGCCGAACTGATCACCTGGCCGATTGCCCGCCTGGCGCCGAATGGCATCCGCACCTCCGACGGCGTGGAGCATCAGTTGGATTGCATTGTGTTCGCCACCGGCTTCGACGTCAGCAAAAGCGGCACGCCGTTCCCGGTCACGGGGCTGGAAGGCCGCCGGCTGGATCAGGAGTGGCAGGGCGGCGCCCAGGCCTACAAGAGCATCAACGTGGCCGGCTACCCGAATCTGTTCCTCACCTTCGGCCCCAATTCCGGCCCCGGCCACAACTCCGCGCTGGTATATATGGAGTCACAGCTGGATTACGCCGTGAAAGGTATTTTGCGCATTCTCGACGGCAATCTGAAAATGCTGGATGTGAAGGAGGCCGTGCAGAAGCGGCACAACCAGCGCCTGCAAAAGCGCTTGGCGAAAACCAACTGGAACTCCGGCTGTAAAAGCTGGTACCTCACTGAGGACGGCTTCAACGCGACCATGTTCCCGGGCTTCGCCACCCAGTACCAGAGACAGATGGCGCGGTTCGAGGAAAGCGACTATCAGGCCGTGCCGGCCTGACCATTGTGGCCCCGGCGGTCAGCGGATCGCGCCAGCGGATTGGCCTTAGCGACAACGAAACGGCCCAGTCGGCACTTTCGGTGGCCGGCCAGCGAAGGCATTATTGCCTGCAGCAAACGATGCCATTGAATGATGTAAGCCTGGGCTTCGGCGAGCTACACCAGGGAGCGCCGGGGCGGGGCTGGAGGAAACGATGTCCAATAACCATTTTGACGTGCTGATTATCGGCGCCGGTTTGTCCGGAGTGGGCGCGGCGTGTCACTTGAGCCGTCAGTCCCCGGACCGCAGCTTTGCCCTGATCGAGCGCCGCAAGCGCATCGGCGGCACCTGGGACCTGTTCCGGTACCCCGGCATCCGGTCGGATTCCGACATGTACACCCTGGGCTATAACTTTCGCCCCTGGACCGAACCCAAGGTGCTCGCCGACGGTCCGTCGATCCGCGAATACATCGCCGACACCGCCGCCGAATACAACATCGACGATAAAATTTATTTCGAACGGCGCATGGTCGACGCGGACTTCTCCACCCGTGACGGCCAGTGGACCGTGCGCGTGGAAAACGAAGGCAGCGGTGAAAGCGAAGTGTTTACCTGCCAGTTCCTGCTTTGCTGCACCGGTTACTACAACTACGACGCAGGCTACACGCCGGACTTTCCCGGTGCCGATCAGTTCAAGGGGCGCCTGGTGCATCCGCAGCAGTGGCCGGAAAACCTGGATTACAGCGGCAAGAAAGTGGTGGTGATCGGCAGTGGCGCCACCGCGGTAACGCTGGTGCCGGCGATGGCCGGGGACGCGGAGCATGTCACCATGCTGCAGCGCTCTCCGACCTACATTGCCACGGTGCCCGAGCGCGATGAACTGTCGGTGACGTTGCGCCGCTTCCTGCCGGAAATGGTGGTCTACCGCATGGCGCGGGCCCGCAACATCGGCCTGCAGCGTCTCGTCTATCGTCTTTCCAAGCAGCGCCCGGGGCTGGTGCGGCGCGCCCTGCTGGCCGCCGCCCGCCGTCAGCTCGGCGACGACATCGACATGAAGCACTTCCGACCCAGCTACAACCCCTGGGACGAGCGCCTGTGCGCGGTGCCCAACGGCGACCTGTTCAAAGTGCTGCGCCGGGGTGAAGCCTCCATCGTCACCGATCACATCGATACCTTCACCGAGAACGGCCTTCGCCTGAAGTCCGGCGAAGAGCTGGAAGCGGATATCGTGATCACCGCCACCGGCCTGGACCTGCAATTGCTGGGCGGCGCCGAGCTGTCGGTGGACGGGCAAACCCGCGAGCCCCGCGATGTGCTGGTGTACAAAGGCGTGATGCTGCGTGACGTGCCCAATATGGCCATGGTGTTCGGCTACACCAACGCCTCCTGGACCTTGAAAGCGGACATCGCCGCCGAGTACGTGTGCCGTCTGCTCAACTACATGTCCCGCAAGGGTCTGCAGCAAGTGACGCCGAAAGACCACGACGGCAGCGACACCGACAAAACTTTCCTGGATCTGCAGTCCGGCTACGTGCAACGCGCCGCCCACCGCCTGCCGAGACAGGGCGACAAAGCCCCCTGGAAGGTACTCAGCAACTACCTCTACGATCTGCCGCGCCTGCGCTATGGCCGGCTCAACGATGACGCCCTTGAGTTCGTCAAGGCGGAAGGCGGTAAGCGCCGCCGCCTGGGCGTGTCGCGCGGCTAACGCCTGCGCGGTCCGACATCGTTTAACGCCCGCCGCCCGGCGGGCGTTTTCGTTTGCGGGCGCTGTCATTTAGTTGTCACGGTAATTGTCGGCGGAAAAATTCATAATCAGGCTCTTTTTGGAACCGCCAACATCGGAGCCCTCCATGAGCAAAGCCGCGACATCCGCTTCGGATTTGCCGGGACGCCTCGCCGGCGCCGCCTGCGATCAGGACGAAACCGTACTTTCCGTGCTCGAAGGCCAGAGCAGCCTGACACCGGACCAGGTGCATCAGGTGCGCGTGGCCGTAAAGCGGCTCCGGGCGACTTGGCGTGTGATGGCTCGCGTGGTCGATAAGAAAACCGCGCGGCGGCAGGACAAAGCGCTGCGCATGGCGGCGCGCGTACTTGCCGGCGCCCGCGATCTGCAGGTCATGGGCGAAACCCTGGACAGCCTGCGCAAAGGCGCGCGGGACTATGAAAGCGAGGCCATCGACGCGGTGCACACCGAGGCCTTGGCGGCGGAGCAGGCCGCGGTGTCGCCGGCGATACCGGAAGGCCTGGACGGCGTGTTCCGGGCCGACCTGTATCTGTGGCGCAACCTGACCATCGAAGGCGATAACGCGGCACTGATCAAAAAAGGTTTTGGCCGGCTGTACGCCGAAGCCCGGCAGCAAGGGCTGGAAGCGGTGGTCGAAAACCAGCCCGCTCTTTGGCACCGGTTCCGCAAACGGGTGAAGTATCAGTTCTATCAATTGGAGCCGCTGGAAAGCGCCCTGGACGACTCCGCGATTTCACTGAAGGAGTTTCGTAAGCTGGGTAAGCTGCTCGGTGAACTGCACGATCTGCATGTGCTGGATGATCACCTGCGCCGCCGCAAAAAAGACTGCGAAGACAAAGAACCGTTCGTGATCGTGCGGCAAATGATTGCGCGGCTGGAGGCGGACCGGGTGGCGGAATGCCGCAAGCGCACCCGCCGCTGCTACAGCCTCAAACCCAAGGCGTTCCGCGCCGCGCTGGCCAGCGCGGCGGGCACCACCTGAGCGGGTATCAGAGGGGCTGTCCGTCGTCGTCCTCGTCGAGTTCCAGGTTGGGCTCGAAGGCCCGCTTCGCGTCTGGCTGGGCGACGCTGTCGCCCACCGCGATGCCCTGGTGCTCGGTGAGTCGTTTGCCGGTCTCCGGATCAATCAACGCCACCACTTCCCCATAGCTGGTGCCGTCGGTATAGGCGTCCACCCGTACTCGCGCCACCAGACCCTTGAAGCGGGCTGACAGCACGCTGCCCTGGTGCGGCGTGGCGTCGATGTTCGGGTCCTTCTCGTAGTACTCGGCGACGCTTTGATCGCCGGGCGAATCCCATTCGATGGCTTTCATTGATTGCTCCCTGTGGTGTCACGCTCACCGCACAGAGTGCGCCGACCGGCCGGCTTCGACAACACAACGGCGCGGCGCAAACGCAAACTCCTGTAAACGTCGGCGGCTCAGGCGCGGGTGTCCAGTTCCGGGTAATGCCGGAAGATGCCGCTTTCGTTGAACGGCTGACGGCGCTCCGATTGCAGGTACGCCTTGAGGCCGGGCCGCTCGGCGACCCGGTCGACCAGCCTCAAGGTCTTGGGAATACGCCGCCGGTGCGCGTTCATGGCCAGCGGGAACGCGTACTGCAGGCCACGGATAACCTGAAACAGGGACAGGTCCGCGTAGCAATGCTCGCCGCCGGCCAGGTAGTCCGGCCCCGCTGGATTCTGCTCCAGCACCTGTTCGAAATAATCCAGAAAGCGTGGCAGCCGCTGTTGGTGGAAGAGGGTCGCGCGCCGCTTGGCTTCCTCCTGTTGCTGTTGGTAGTACAGCGACGGACCGATCGGGTGATGAATATCGTGAATCTCCGCTACCCAGTCGGCGAGGGTCAGCTGCAAACCGTGGATCCAATAGCGTGCCGGTTCATTGTCGGGCGCCAGAGCCAGCGGCGGCCCCAGGAACTGGAGAATGTTCGCGACATGGGAAATCACCAGATTGCCGGCTTTCAGGAAGGGCGGGGCGAACGGTGGACGCGGGGTGGCGTCGCCGTTCAGATAGCTGTCGATGGCGGGCAGCCCCAGGCCGTCGTGGGCGTCACCAAGCCCCACATCAAGATAGGCCGCACCGGCATCTTCCAGAGCGAGTCGCACGAACTCGCCGCGCCCTTGAATGCCAGGCCAGTAGAAGAGTTCATAGCGCATGGTGTTCCTCCCAGCGCGGACCCGGTTGGGCTCGTTGCTGGAACGGTAGTGCAATCCGTGATCGCTGACAAATGAAATGCAGGTGGCGCCCGGCCGCTCAGCGCTTGGTGGTGGTGGGCGCGGCCGGCAACGCTTCGCAGGGCTCCGCCCATTTCGGGTCGGCGGTGAACAGGGTGTCGGTAACCTGATGCGGGTACACCGCCGACACCGCGCTGGTCAGGCGCTCGCGCAGGGTGTCCAGCTGGGCCAGCCCGGTGAGCGGGAAATCCGCCGGCAGCACCACATGAACCATCACATAAAGCTGGCGGCCCGGGCGCACCATGCGCACCTGGCACTGGCGCACCGGCAGGTCGGCCAGCGCCGCGTCGATGGCGGCCAGCACCGGGCGGCGCAGCTCGCGGGGTGGCGCCCGGTTGAGCAGTTCCATGATGGCGCCGCGTGCCATGCGGATGGGCACGCTCAGACAGAACAGCACCACCGCGATCACCAGCACCGAATCCACGTAGGGCACGATGTCGTCGTGGCCGAAGAAGCGCGCCACCGGGATCATGCAGAACGTGAGCAGCACCCCGGAGGAAATCAGGGCGTTCACCAGCCAGTTCTCGAAGTCGGCGCGCATCAGCGGGCTGTCCACGTGCCGCCGGCTGCGGTGGAGCGTCCAGGCCGTCAGCGAACAGGCGAGCGTGGCGAACACGGCGTACCCGATGGCCGGGCCGGCGATGATCTCGCGGCCGCCGGCCAGCAGCGCCAGTACCGCGTCGACCAGGGCGAACAGCGCCACGCCGAGAATCAGCAGGCCCTTGCCGGCGTTGACGAGGGATTCGAAGTAGCCGTAGCCGAACGGGAATTTACGGTCGTCCGGCTGGGCTGCCAGCACGCTGATGCGCACCGTCACCAGGGCGACCAGGAAATAGATGAGGTTGAACAGGCCATCCAGAAGAATGGCCTTGGACTGGGTCAGGGACGCGGCGGTGACCGCAGCGGCGCCCACCACGAGGGACATCACCACGGAAAGAATCAGTGCGCCGCGCTCGCTTTTCATGGCCCGCTCCGGTTGCCGTTCAAAAGCGCAGTCTAGCGCAATTCCCGGCGCCCGGAACGGCACGATGGTTACCGAGGGTTTCAGCCCTGGTCGGAGAAGTCCTTGTAGGCGTCCATGGCCTTGCGGGTCAGCACCGGACCGGCCGCCCGGGTGATCAGGCGGCGGGCGCCCGGGCTGGCGGCCAGCAGGATGCCGGCGGCCAGGGCCCCGACGATCACCGTACCGGTATGCTCACGGGTCCACTGGGCGGCGCGGTCGCCCACCAGAGGCCGGAGGCTGTCCTCGATGCGCTCGTCTTGGCGCGAGAGCTCGCGGCCGTCCTTGCCGCTGGACTCCGGCTTGTGGGCCGTGCGTTGCACCACCGCCACTAGCAGTACCGTCATCACCAGCAGGCCGAGCCCCGTGAACAGAGACGCCAGGGGCGCGCCCAGGGGCGGTGCCATGGCGAACCAGGCCGCGGCGGCCAGGCAAAGCAGCGCCGCGAAACCGGTGAGCATCGCCAGCCAGACCAGCGCATTAAGGCTGAACAGGCTGGACAGAGGGCCGCGTATATTCATCAATCAGCGGCTGACCAGTTTGCCGATCAGCAGGCCCACGCCGAAGGCGGTGAGGACGCTGGTGAAGGGGCGTTGCTTGATCTGCGAGCCGACTTGCTCGGCCTGGCCTTCGGCTTGACGGCGAACCTGATCGAACTGTTCACGGGCCTGATCCACACCGGCTTGGGCGCGTTGTTGGGAATTGCGTTTGAACGCTTCAGTAAGCGCGCCCAGGTCGCGGCGCAGCTGGTCCATGTCTTTCTTGAGGGCTTCGGTTTCCGGCGATTGGCTCATTACAACCTCCTGTTGTGAATAAGGATTCAGCATAGAGGATGGGGTGAGCCTCTGCCTACGAGCACATGCAAAACATTGATAAAGCGCCGGCAAACCCCTCAGAGGTTACGGATCACTTCGTCGGTGAACTCGGAGGTGGACGCCTTGCCGCCGAGGTCGGGCGTGGTCACCTGGCCTTCGCCGACCACGAAGCGGATTGCCTTGCGCATTTTCTCGGCCGCGTCGTTGCGCTCCAGATACTCCAGCATCATCGCCGCGCCCAGCATCAGCGCGGTGGGGTTGGCGATATTCTGCCCGGCGATGTCCGGCGCGCTGCCGTGCACCGCTTCGAAGATGCCCTTGTGCTCACCCACATTGGCACCGGGGGCCAGCCCCAGGCCGCCGGTGAGACCGGCGCAAAGGTCGGAAAGAATGTCGCCGAACAGGTTGGTGGTGACGATCACATCGAAGCGGTGCGGATTCATCGCCAGCTGCATGGCGCAGTTGTCGACGATCATTTCCTCATGCTCGATGTCGTCGTATTCCTTGGCGATGGTGCGCGCCACGTCCAGGAACAGGCCGGAGGTGGATTTCATGATATTGGCCTTGTGCACCACCGTGACCTTGCGGCGGTTGAGGCGGCGGGCCGCTTCGTAGGCGAAGCGCATCAGGCGTTTGGATTCCTTGCGGGTGATGACGCTGCGCAGTTCCGCCCGTTCGCCGTCGTCGCTGACGGTCTGGCCTTCACCGGAATAGATCCCTTCGATGTTTTCGCGGATGGTGAGAATGTCCACGTTGTCGTAGCGCGAGCGCACGCCGGGGATCGACAACGCCGGGCGCAGGTTGGCGAACAGATCGAAGTGCTTGCGCAGGGTCACGTTCACCGAGCGGAACCCTTTGCCCACCGGGGTGGTGATCGGGCCTTTCAGCGCCACCGGGTTCTTTTCAATCAGGTCCAGCGTTTCCTGGGGCACCAGATCCTCGCCCTTGTCCAGGGCGGTTTGCCCGGCGATCGCGTAGTCATAGGTCAGGCCGCAATCCAGCGCGTCGAGGACACGAATGGTGGCGCTCATGATATCCGGGCCGATGCCGTCGCCGGGGATGACTGTAACGCGTGTTTCCGCCATGGGAACTCCTGATTGCCGATTTTCGGGACGCTATTCAAGCAAGCGTGCGGGGGCGCCGCAAGCGAGGGCGCCGGGACCTTAGTCTATACGACCGGGGCGCTGCCTGTGCAGACGCGCCCGAGGGGATACAAGGACCGTGCCACGCTTACTCCCGCGCCGGTGGCTGCCTGGCGAGCCGGCGCGCGGTGTCGACAAACTGGCCGAGCACCACCCCGGGCGCCCCTTTGCCGCGCGCCAGCAACAGCGGCAAGGTGGCGGAGGCCGGGCGCCCGTGAACCGTCAGGGGGCGCAGCAGTGCCCCATAATGATCGTCGGTGTCCGGGTCACAGGGCACGATCGCCACCCCCAAACCCGCCGCTACCAGGCCGGCGGCGGTGGAGAGCTGATGCGCCTGGTGGCTGATACGGGGGCGGAAATCCGCTTCCGCGCACAGTTGCGTGATGCGCGCCACGAAGCCGTCGGCCAGGCCCGCCGGCGGCAGAATAAAGGGCTCCGCGGCAAGCAGTTCCAGGGCCACGGTGCGCAGGGTAAGCAGCGGGTGCCGGGGCGGCAGTATCACGCACAGGGCCTCCTCGGTGAGCGCCTCCCAGGGCAGCGTGGCCGAGCCGTGGGCGGAATGGACGAAGCCGATGTCCAGCAGCCCCGACTCCAGTTCGCGCAGCTGGGCGCCGTCCGAGGCCTCGCGAATGTTCAAAGCGACGCGCGGGAACAGCGTACGGAACGCGCTGAGAATACGTGGGACCAGGGGCGGCAGAGGCGCGGCGGGCACGCCGATGCGCAGTTGGCCGTTGGCGGGCAGCCGCGTGCGCGGCGCGCGGCTGGCCTGTTGGCTGGCAAGCAGCGCCCGCGCGCTGATCACCAGGGCATCACCGGCGCCGGTCAGGCTCACCGAGGTTGGATTAACAATAACCAGGGGGGCGCCGATGTCGCGCTCCAATTCCCGCACGCTTTCTTTTAACAACATGGGGTGGCTGCCCAGGCGTTGGGCGGCGCGGGCGAAATCACCCTCCTCGGCGACGGCAAGAAAGTCCCTGAGGTCCTCGCTGCTGATCCGGTCCATAGCACTCACCGGCGGGTTGTTTTTTTACCACAATACCCTTGTTGGCGGCCGGCGCCATAGTGTTTTGCGAATCGTAACCAGGGGTAACGTTCGCGTCCGTGCAATGGCATGCTAATAGGCCTTCCGATCCTGCTGGGGAAACGAACTCATGTGGTTTTATATGCTGGCGATCAGTGGCGGGGCGGCGTTGGGCGCCAATGCCCGCTGGCTGCTGGGGCTGTGGCTGAATGCGTTGTTCCCGGCGCTGCCACTGGGCACGCTGGCCGCCAACCTGCTGGGCGGCTGGCTGATCGGCCTGGCGCTGGGAGTGTTCGCCTGGCTGCCGGCGCTGGCGCCGGAGTGGCGGCTGTTCCTAGTCACCGGGTTTCTCGGCGCGCTGACCACCTTCTCCACCTTTTCGGCGGAGATGTTCGAGCACCTGCAAAGCGGCCGCTGGGCGGTGGCCTTGGCCGGCATTGCGGTGCACGTGGCCGGTTCCCTGGCGATGACCGGCCTGGGCTTCGCCATGGTGTCGCTGGTGCGCGACCGTTTTTAACGCTTATGACCTAGACGCGCACCGCCTGGGGCGTTTCGCCGCGCAGTTTGATCACGTCCGCCCGGGGAGGCGCGCCGAACAGGCGGCTGTACTCGCGGCTGAAATGCGACGGGCTCTCATAGCCCACCCGGAAGCTGGCGGTGGCCGCCTCCAGCCCTTCACTGAGCATCAGCCGGCGGGCTTCGTGCAGGCGCAATTTCTTCTGGAACTGAAGCGGCGACATGCGCGTCACCTGCTTGAAGCTGTGGAACAGGGACGATTCGCTCATATTCGCCTGTTCCGCCAGCTCGCGAATGCGCAGCGGTTCGGTGAAGCGATCCTTGAGCACGGCGATCACTTTTGAGATGCGGTGCGCCTGGCTGTCCGCCGACGCGAAGCGGCGCATTCTCGGGCCGGTTTCGCCGATCAGCGCTCGGTAGAGGATCTCGCGGCGTGCCAGTGGCGCCAGAATGCGCGCGTCCATGGGGCTGTCCAGCAGCGAGACCAGGCGGGTCACCGCCTCCACCATGCCTTTTTCCGCCTGGGTCCGGCACAGGCCGCAGGCGATGTCCGGGCACTCTTCTTCCGTCTCGTTGAGGTCGTCGCCCAATTCGATAACCAGATCGGTGACCTCCTGAGGGTCCACCGACAGCTTGACCCCCAGATAGGGTTTGTCCGGGCTGGCCTGGGTCACCTGCCCCAGCACCGGCAGGTGCACCGACGACACCAGACAACTGAGCGGGCCGTAGACGATTTCCTTGTCGCCCAGCCAGACGGTCTTGCCGCCCTGGGCAATCAGGCACAGGGAAGGCTCGTAGACCGACGACACACAGGTGGTCGGGGTGTCCGAGCGGATCAATTCCAGGCCTTCGATGGGGGTGGGCTGCACGCCATCCAGCGGCGCCCAGGGCAGAATCTTGCGAGACAGAATCTCGCCGAGAAGCCGCAATTCCTCGGCGACTTCATTCTCCGTGTTCACGATCGACGTGCTTGCCTTCACGTGGTTACCCTCCCGAATTGGTTGCCGGTTCAGTATACGCCCGGCGACGGTTCCGAAAAGCGACTCCGCACACGGGCTGCAGTTTTGGGCAAGCACCCTGCAGGATCGCGCAACCCATGGATGGAATAGTCTTATAACAGTTTCGTGAACCTTTCCCCGCTCAACAGAATCGGGCAAGCACCCGGCAGAAATGCGCTACCGCCACCTGACCGCCTCTCCCTAGAGTACGTTCCATCGTCGTCGTCGACGAACGCATTTATTTTTTAATTGACCTGAATCTAAGTTGAGGAATTACCGTCCTGTCGAGTTCGGGTCGATCCGTTCGATTAGTGCCAAGGCCAGGCCGCGAGGCGGGCCGTTATTACCTGTGGAGGGAAACAACATGGATATTTTCACCGGTGAGTCCGCGAACGAAGCGGGCTTGTTCTGGGGGCTGACGCCCCTGCTGTTGGCCATGGTGTTCCTGGCGGGTTGCGACGCACGCAGCGAAGCGCAGCACGCCGGCGAACCGCCGGAGGTGGACGTGGCGCGGGTGCTGGCTGAGCCGGTCACGCTGGTTGAAACCTTCACCGGACGCATCGAAGCCCCGGAGACCGTGGCACTGCGCCCCCGGGTAAGCGGCTACATCGATCAGGTGGCGTTCGAGGAAGGCGAGCTGGTGGAAGCCGGCGACCTGTTGTTCCAGATCGACCCGCGTCCCTATGAGGCCCGTGCCCGGGCGGCACGCGCCCAACTGGAGCAGACACGCAGCCAGCTGCAGCTGGCCGAAGGCGAAGCCGGCCGCGCCCAGCGTCTGCTGGAAAGCCGCGCCATTTCCCAGGAGGAATACGACCAGCGCCGCGCCGCCCTGCTTAACGCCCGCGCCAGCGTGCAACAAGCCCGGGCGGCGCTGCAGAGCGCCGAGCTGAACCTTCAGTACACCCGCGTCACCGCCCCGGTGGCCGGCCGCGCCGGCCGCGCCTTGGTGACCAAGGGCAACCTGGCCAGTGCTGATCAGACCCTGCTGACCACGCTGGTCTCGGTGGATCCTCTGTATGTGTATTTCGACAGCAATGAAGACACCGCGCTGGAGAGCAACGCGTCCCTTGAGCCGGGAAAGACCGAGCCGGTACGCATCGGCCTGGTGGGCGAGGACGGCTTTCCACACCAGGGCGCGCTGGATTTTATCGACAACCGGCTGAACCCGAACACCGGCACCCTGCAATACCGCGCCGTGCTGGAGAACCCGGATGGCGCTTTTAGGCCCGGCCAGTTCGCGCGGGTGGAAATGCCGGTGGCGGAACTGGACAGCGCTCTGTTGGTGAACCGGAAAGCGGTGCTTACCGATCAGGACCGTCGCTACGTCTATGTGATCGATGGCGACAACAAAGCAGGTCGGCGTCAGGTGGTCACCGGCCGCCAGGTCGGCCCGTTGCAGGTGATCGAATCGGGCCTGGAAAGTGGCGACCGGGTGATCGTTAACGGCCTGCACAAAGTATTCGGAGCAGGCGTGGAAGTAGCGCCCCGCGACGTCGCCATGCGTGACGCGCCGGCCCTCGATGACAAGGCCGTCGCCGCGTCACAACACTAGGGCCTGTTCCCACTACTCGCATCACGCCTGTTGTGGCTAAAAATCCACCAATCAAGGCGCGAGGAGAGAAGTTTGGT
>JBFJUC010000008.1:0-22355 GCA_041624875.1 Alcanivorax sp. | reverse complement strand
GGGGGCAGGGCACGTGACGTTTCAGGATGGCCAATGATTCAGCGAAGAACAATCAACGTACAGCGGGTTGTGAAGGTGCTGCAGGGCGCCGCTCGCGGTGGCGTGAGCATTCCCGCGCTGCTTGACCAGTGCGGCATCGAGCGGCGCGTGCTGGAGGAGCCGGATGCGCGTATCGAGCGTGACACCTTTATCCGTTTGATGTTGCTGGTCATGGAGCAGACCCAGGATGAATTCCTGGGCTTCGGCCAGGGCCGCAAATCCAAGCCCGGCACCTTTTCGATGATGGCCCACGCGGTGGTCAACTGCCCCAACCTGGAAGCGGCGGTGGACCGGGGCATCCGTTTCTACAGTCTGTTCAATCTGAGCATGGACAGCCGGCTGTTGCGTGACGGGGAACAGGCCTGCCTGGCGGTGCGGGTGGACCGGCGGCTGGATTTTCGCGACGTGATTATTGAGGCGATGCTGTTCCTGTCGCTGCGTTTCATGAGCTGGCTGGTGGGCAAGGCGGTGGAGCCGCAGGCGGTGTATCTGGATTACGAGCCGGTGCGCGAGGACGACGAATACCGATTTATGTTCGATTGTCCCACCCACTACAACAGCGAGGTGAACCAGGTGGTGTTCCCGGCCTGGTTCCTCGATCTGCCGCTGGTGCAGAACGAACTGTCGCTGTCCAAGTTTCTGCGTGACTCGCTGGCTCAGTTGTTCGATGGCAACGTTCATAACGTGGGGCTGCCGGCGCAGATCCGCGCGATTATCTCCAACGAGTACGGCAATCACTTTCCCGACTTCGGCGAGATCTGCGAAAAACTCGGCATGACGCCGCAGACCTTGCGTCGCCGCTTGAAAGAAGGCAACACCAGCTATCAGGAAATCAAGGATTCGATCCGCAAGGACGCCTCGGTGTACTACCTTTCCAAACCGGAATTGAGCATCGATGAAATTGCTTTGCTGATGGGTTTCAGCGAGGCCAGCTCTTTCCATAGGGCGTTCAAGAAGTGGACCGGTCAGACCCCGTCCGCCTACCGGCGCGACCATTTCGGCAATCCGCACGGAGATATCCATGAACCCCGCTGAAAAACCCGAGGACGCGGCCACCGCCCGCCTGCTGGTGACCTGTCCGGATCAGCCCGGCATCATCAGCGCGGTGTCCACCTTTCTGTACAACCACGGTGCCAATATCACCGATCTGGATCAGCATTCCAGCGACCATCAGGACGGCACCTTCTTCCTGCGCCTGGAGTTCCAGACCCCGGGCCTGGATTGCAGCCACGAAGCGCTGGAAAACAATTTTCGCAATCGCGTCGCCACCCGCTATGGCATGCAGTGGCACATCAGCTACGCCGCCGATAAAAAGCGCATGGCGGTGCTGGTGTCCCGCCATGACCATGTGATCATGGATCTGCTGTGGCGGGTGTCGCGGGGCGATCTGCCGGCGGTGATTCCGATGGTGATCAGCAACCACGACGACCTGCGCGGTGAAGTGGAGCGCTTCGGTATTCCCTACCACCACATTCCGGTGACCCGTGACAATAAGGAAGACGCGGAAGCCCGGGCCCTGGAATTGCTGGAAGGGCAGGTGGATGTGATCGTGCTGGCCCGCTACATGCAGATTCTCAGCCCCACTTTCGTGGCCCGGCACCCGCACCGGATCATCAATATTCACCACTCTTTCCTGCCCGCCTTTGTGGGCGCCAACCCCTATCAGCAGGCCCACGACCGGGGCGTCAAACTGATCGGCGCCACCAGCCATTACGTCACCGAGGATCTGGACCAGGGGCCGATCATCGAACAGAACGTGCAGCGCGTCTCGCATCGGCATTCGGCGGCGGAGCTGCGCGGTCTGGGCCAGGACGTGGAGCGCCAGGTGATGCTGCGCGCCGTGCGCTGGCACCTGGAAGACCGGGTGATCGTTGACGGACACAAGACAGTGGTGTTCGTTAAGTAACGAACACCACTGTCAGTGAATAGTTAATAGTGAACAGTTAACAGCTGGCGGCTCCACAGCCGGGTTTTCGCTATTAACTGTTCACTGTTAACTATTAACTCTTCACCACTAGTTGTCGTTTTATGGAAACTTTTCTGGCGTTGTGTCGGCCCGGGTTCGAGTCAGACCTGGCCGCCGAGTTCACCGAGCGCGCCGCCGATCTGGGCGTGGCCGGCTACCCGCGCGCCGACAAGAACAAGGGCTATGTGCTCTGGCACAGCCAGCAGGGCAGTGCCATGCCGCTGCTGGACTCCGGGCTGGTGTTCGCGCGCAGCCTCTATCCGTGTCCGGATCGTTTTGACGATCTGCCGGACACCGACCGCATTGGTGCCCTGTGGCCGTCACTACGCGCGCTGGGCCCGTTCAGCGAGCTTTATCTGGAGCATGCGGACAGCAACGACGGCCGCGAGCTGGCCCGTTTTCTGCGCGGCTTCCGCAAAGCGCTGGAGCCCCGCTTGCGCAAGGAAGGCCTGTTGCGTAACAACGCACGGCAGCGTTTGCATCTGTTTTTCGACGATTCCCGCAACGGTTTGATTGGTGTCAGCCCGGCGGAGCTGCCGTTGCCAGAGAGCGGCCTGATGCGCTTGCGTCTGTCGCCGGAGGCGCCCAGCCGTTCGGCGCTTAAGCTGGAGGAGGCGCTGCTGCGCTTTTGCGGACGGGGCCGGCCGCCGGGGCTGCACACCGCCGTGGATCTGGGCGCCGCGCCCGGTGGCTGGAGCTGGCACCTGGCGCGGCTCGGCATCAAGGTCACCGGCGTCGACCATGGCCGGCTGGACGCGCGTCTGATGGACGAATACCCGGTGCGCCATGTGGCCGGCGACGCCTTCACCTGGCGCCCGGAGCGGCCGGTGGATCTGGTGGTCTGTGACGTGGTGGACAAGCCCGCGCGTACCCTGGCGCTGATGCAGAAATGGCTGCAGCAGGGCTGGGCCCGCGCGGCCTTGTTCAATCTCAAGCTGCCGATGGCGCGCCGTTACCGGGAGACGGCGACGCTGCTGGAACGGTTGCAGGAGGGCTTGGCGCGCCAGCACCCGGACGCCCGTATCCAGGCCGCCCACCTTTATCATGACCGCGAGGAAATCACCGTCTGGGTGGACACCCGCGATGCCTGAAGCGGGCCGGCCGGCGCTGCCGGTGCTGCTCGGCACCCTGGCGGTGCTGTATTTCCTGCAGGGTCTGCCCGCCGGCCTGTTGGCCAAGGCGGTGCCGTCCCTGGCTCGGGAAAGCGGCCTGTCCCGGGAATGGATTGGCCTGCTGGGGCTGGCCGCCGCGCCCTGGGCGCTGAAGTTCCTGTGGGCGCCCTGGGTGGACCGGCTCGGCCGTGGCCGTCCGGGCCACCGCAAACGCTGGGTAATCGGCTGCCAGGCGCTGGTGGTGATGATCCTGGTGCTGCTGTCGTTCACCGAGCGGTCGGTTTGGTTCGCCGATGCGTTTCCTCTGTTGTTGTTCTTTCTGTTGCTGCTGAATACCGCCAGCGCCACCCAGGATATCGCCGCCGATGGCCTGGCCGTGCGGTTGCTGCGCCCGGAGTGGCGGGGGCCGGGTAACAGCGTGCAAGTACTGGGTTATAAAGTCGGACTGATTCTCAGCGGCGCGCTGTTACTGATGGCCAACGATTGGATCGGCTGGCGCGCCAGCCTGTGGTTGCTGGCGGCGACGGTGGCGTTGTTGTTGATACCGGTGGCGCTGTTCCGGGAGCCGTTGGAGTCGACGCGGTCCAGCCCGACGATGGCGGAACGGGCGTCGCGCCACTGGTGGTGGCGCCAATGGCGCGGTTTCTGGCGACGGCCCGGCCTACTGGTGTGGATGGTCATTCTGCTCGGCTACAAGGTGGGTGACGGCTTCGGCACGCGAATGATCAAGCCGTTCCTGGTGGACCAGGGCTGGAGCCAGGCGGCCATCGGTCGGTTGGATCTGGTGACGTCCCTCACCGGGCTGCTGGCGGCGGCGCTGGCCGGCCTGCTGATGCTGCGGCTGAGCCGCAAGGCCGCGCTGATCGGTTTCGGCCTGCTGCAGGCCCTGGCGTTCGTCGGCTGGTGGGCGGTGGCCGCCGGCGCGGCGGGCTGGATCTGGCCGGTGGCGCTGTTAGAGCAGTTCGCGGACGGGCTGTCCACGGCGGCCCTGTTCGTGGTGATGATGGATTACTGCCGTCGCGACCGGGAGGGGGGTGATTACACCCTGCAGGCGTCGGTGTATCTGATGGGGGTGGGGCTGTTTACGCTGGGCAGCGGTTTCAGCGCCTCGGCGTTGGGTTACGCCGGGCATTTCCTGCTTGCGGCGGGCCTTGGCGGCTTGGTTATAATAGCGGCCCTTTTCTGGCGCCCGCCGCCGCAACGACTGGGCTGACCGCATTGCTATGACTGACACGCCGCACGCTGAACACCACCTCGACGCCACCGGCCTGGTTTGCCCGGAACCGGTGATGCTGCTGCACGGCAAGGTGCGCGACATGGGCGCCGGCGAGGTGCTGGAAGTGCGCGCCACCGACCCTTCCACCGAGCGCGACATCCCCAAGTTCTGCCAGTTTCTCGGCCACACCCTTCTTGAACAGCGCCAGCAGGGCGACCTCTTCCTGTATTGGATCGAAAAGAAGCGCGCCTGAAGCACCGCTGCACTCGATAACGTCATGTTCATTTCCAGTGTGTCATGTTGCGCTGACAGGGCGCTATTGCCCCCCGTTTGTCTCACTGGAATAAGGAAAACAATAATGACCGGTTTTACCGCCTTGCTGATTTTCGTGGTGTTGAGCTTGTTGCTGGCGATGACCTACGCCGGCTATCGGGTGCCGCAGATTTTTCTGGGTAACAAGAAAGCCAGTCACTGGGAGCACAATCAACCGGTGGACGATCCCGCCTTCCTGGTGCGCGCCAAGGGCGCTCATCTGAACTGTCTGGAAAACCTGCCGCTGTTCGCGGCCCTGGTGCTGACCGCCGCGGCCACCGGGCAGAGCGCCGTGGTGGACGGGCTCGCCGGTGTGTTCATTTTCTGCCGTCTGGGACAAAGCGCGACGCATTTGATCGGCACCAGTTTGCCGCTGGTGCTGATCCGCGCCACCTTGTTCGTGGCGCAGGTATTGATCATGTTGTATCTGGCCTGGGCGCTGTTGCCCTAGTCAGTCCCGATAACGCTTGGTGAGGTCCTGGTAGGCGTCCACCCGGCGGTCGCGCAGGTAGGGCCAGATGCGGCGCACCTCTTCCGAGCGCGCCATGTCCAGGTCGACCACCAGCGTCTCCTCCCGGTCCCGGTCGGCCCGGGCCAGGTATTCGCCCTGGGGCCCGCACACGAAGCTGTTGCCCCAGAAGTCGATGCCGCCGTTGCCGTCCGGGCCGGGTTCGAAGCCGGTGCGGTTGGCGACCAGCACCGGCAGGCCGTTGGCCACCGCGTGGGCGCGTTGCACGGTGATCCAGGCGTCCAACTGACGGCTCTGTTCTTCCGGGTCGTCAGTGCGATCCCAGCCGATGGCGGTGGGGTAGAGCAGCAGGTCGGCCCCGGCCAGGGCCATCAGGCGGGCGGCCTCCGGGTACCACTGATCCCAGCACACCAGCAGCCCCAGCTTGCCGACGCTGGTGCGGATCGGCGTGAACCCGGAATGGCCGGCGTTGAAGGTGGCGTCGCCGGGGGTGAAATAAAACTTTTCGTAAAAACCCGGGTCGTCGGGAATGTGCATCTTGCGGTACAGACCCGCAAGGTGCCCGTCGCTTTCCAGTACCACCGCGGTGTTGTGATAGAGGCCGGTGGCACGCTTTTCGAACAGGCTGGCGACAATCACCACCTGTAGTTCCCGGGCGAGCGCCCCGAGGACGTCGGTGCTGGGGCCGGGCACCGGCTCCGCCAGGTCGAACATGGCGGTGTCTTCGCTTTGGCAAAAATACAGGCTGCGGTGCAGCTCCTGGAGCATCACCAGTTGGGCGCCCTGGGCCGCGGCCTCGCGGATCTTGTCCATGGAACGGGCCAGATTGGCATCCAGGTCGGCGGTGTTCTGTTGCTGTATCACGGCAACGCGCATGTCGGTCTCTTCCAGTGCGGAGGTGAAAAGGTCTGCGTTGTCGAAAAGGATAGCAGCTTCCGGCTCAGGCCAGCACGCCCTCGGGCAGCTGCATGGTAATGCAATGCAGGCTGCCGCCCTGTTCGATCAGTGGCCGGCAGGGGACGCCCTGCACCTGGCGCTCGCCGGCCACGGCGGCGAAGGCCCGCAGCGCGGCGTCGTCGGTGTCGCAATCGTACAGCGGCACCAGGATTTTGCGGTTGGTGATCAGGAAGTTGGCGTAGGTGGCCGGCAGCCGCTCGCCGTCCTCGTTGTACTGCGCGCGGGTCATCGGCAACGGCACCAGGGCGAGGCCCTCGCGCTCGGCCAGCTCGCGCAGTTGCGCCGCCATCGCCGAGAGCGCCGGGTAATGGCTGTCGTCGCGGTCGTCGCAGTGCACATAGGCGATGGTGGTGGGGGTCACGAAGCGTGCCAGGGTGTCCACATGGGCGTCGGTGTCGTCCCCCTCCAGATGGCCGTGGTCGAGCCACCAAATGCGGTTTACGCCCAGGGATTCGCGCAGACGACTCTCCAGCGCCGCCTCGCTCAGTGCCGGATTGCGGTTAGGGTTAAGCAGACAGGCGCGGGTGGTGAGCAGGTTGCCGTGGCCGTCGGTATCGATGGCGCCGCCTTCGAGTACCAGATCCTGCGTGTGCAGGGCCACGCGCCAGGGCAGTGCGCGGTTGAGCCGGTCGTCGAGGGCGGCTTCGAATTTGCCGCCCCAGCCGGTGAAGTGGAAGTCCAGCAACGCCGGGGTGCCGTTCTCTTGCACGCCGATGGGGCCGAAATCCCGCGCCCAGGTGTCGTTATAGGCGGCGATGCGGATGCGCAGCCGTCGGCTGTCGGCGCCGCTGTCGTCGATCAGGGTGCGGGCGGTTTCCGCTGCTTCGTTGTCGCGGCATACCAGCAGCACCGCTTCATGGTCGAGCAGCGCCTTAATCAGGGCGAGATAGGTGTGGCGAGCCGCCGCCAGCCTGCCGGCCCAGTCGGTATGATCGTCGGGCCAGGCCAGCAGCACGCCCCACTGCGGGTGCCATTCCGGTAACAGGTGGCGCTCAGTGGGCCGGTGATGCGTCACGGTTTTCATCTTCCTGGGGGTCGTCCACGACAATGCGACCGGTGGCCGGATCAAACCGGAAACGCCCTTCGCCCGCCTCTTGGTCATTAATCGCGCCGTCATCGGTGTTGCCTCGGGCGTCCTCCTCGACCGGCTCTTCGGAGCTCTCGGCGTTGGCGCGCACCGCCGTGCTGCCCGGCGCGGAATCGGATTCGGTGCTGGCTTCGTCGTCCTCTTCTTCTTTGTTGCGGGGCGGCTCGAAGGTTTCCACTTCGATATTGGTTTCCTGCTCTTCTTTTTCCGTCGGCGGTTCCTCGCCGTTGGCCGGCGAGACCCCCACCTCCGCTTCCCGGGTGGAATGCGCTTGCGGCTTTTCGCCCGGCGCGTCACCGGCCGCCGGCGCGCGCTCTTTTTCGCGCACGCTGTGCAGGGTGGTGTCGTTTTCGAAATAGACGCTGAAGCCGTCGTAGTCCCAGCGAGTGATCGGCGGCTGCCCCACCGGTGGCCGGGTATGTCGCGGCTGGCCGAACTGGGCGCGCACCTCGGCCTTGCTCATGCCGCGGTCGGGCACGTCGCCGTCGGACGCGGCGAGAACCGTCGCCGGCCAGCACACCATAGCCGCCATTGCCAACGCCTTGAATATCTTGCCCATTACCTCTTCCCCCCTTGGTTAAGCCGGTACTGATAGTACGGACAGCGTGAACCTCTGTTCAAGTAAAACGGTGTTCAGCCCGCTCCGCGCCGCCGCCGGCGTTTGCGATTATTGTTGAGCCGGAATTGAATCAAATCACCGTTCAGCGGTCGCGGATAGTGGTCACAAAGCGACTGGCACAGGTCGCCGTTTTAGTGCTTAAATGCGCGCCATGTTTCGACCCTTTGCCCTGTTCGTGGGTCTGCGCTACACCGGCGCCCGGGCCCGCAATAGTTTCATCTCCGTGATCACCCTGATCTCCGCGCTCGGGCTGATGCTCGGCGTGGCCGTTTTGATTACCGTGCTGTCGGTGATGAACGGCTTCGACCGGGAACTTCAGACCCGCATTTTGGGGATGGTCACCCATTTGTCCGTACACGGCCGCGAGCCGGTGACCGACTGGCAGGCGCTGGCCGATCAGGTGCGCGACTACCCGGGCGTGGAAGCGGCGGCGCCGTTTATCAAGCTCGAGGGTATGCTCACCTACCAGGGCAACGTGGCCGGGGTGCTGGTTAACGGCATTGAGCCGGAGGCGGAGAAGGACGTGTCCATTGTCGACGAGATGATGTGGGACGGTGATCTTCAAGCCCTGCAGCCCGGTGAGTTCGGCATCGTGCTGGGCTACGCGCTGGCCCGCAAACTGGGCGCGGAAACCGGTGACAAGGTCACCCTGGTGCTGCCGGAGGCGAGCGTCTCGCCGGCGGGGGTGATGCCGCGTTTCAAACGCTTCACCGTGGTCGGACAATTCCGCGCGCGTGCCGAGGTCGATGGCCTGTACGCCTATGTGGCCAACGAAGACGCCGCCCGACTGGAGCGACAGGCGGGCACGGTGGAAGGCATTCACCTGCGCCTCACCGATCTGTTCGCCGCGCCGGAGATCGGCTGGCAACTCCAGCAGGCGCTGGGCCCGGACTATTACACCAGCGACTGGACCCGCAGCCACGGCAACCTGTTTCAGGCCATCAAACTGGAAAAGAGCATGATGACGCTGCTGCTCAGCTTCATTGTCGCGGTGGCCGCGTTCAATATTATTTCCAGCCAGGTGATGCTGGTGACGGAGAAGCGCGGCAACATCGCCGTGTTGCGCACACTGGGCGCCTCACCGGGCACCATCATGCGTATTTTCATGGTCCAGGGCACGGTGATCGGCCTGGCCGGCACCTTTCTGGGCACCGTGCTCGGGGTGCTGCTGGCGACCAACGTGAGCGAGGTGGCGGCCTGGGTGGAGACCACCTTCAACACCCGTCTGTTCGATGCCTACTTCGTTAATTACCTGCCGTCGCAGTTGAAGTGGAGCGACGTCACCGCGATTGTCGGCATCGCCATGTTGATCAGTTTCTCGGCCACGCTGTATCCGTCCTGGCGTGCCAGCCGGGTGCGACCCGCGGAGGCCCTGCGCTATGAGTAACGCTGAACACGCCGACCCGGTCCTGGCGGCCCGCGGTCTGATCAAGCGCTACCCGGAAGGCCGAGGCCAGTTGCAGGTGCTTAACGGGGTGGAGTTGACCATCCGCCGGGGCGACATCGCCGCCATTATCGGCACCTCCGGGTCCGGTAAATCGACGCTGCTCAATCTGCTTGGCGGGCTGGACGTGCCCAGTGAGGGTAGCGTGGAAATCGGCGGCCAGCCGTTGGCCGGTCTCAATGACCGGGCACTGGGCCGCCTGCGCAATCATTATCTTGGCTTTGTCTATCAGTTCCACCATCTGCTGCCGGAATTCACCGCCCGGGAGAATGTGGCCATGCCGTTGCTGATCCGCGGCCTGAAGCCGGCGCAAGCCGCGCAACGCGCCGAGCGGTTGCTGGACCAGGTGGGCCTGGCGCCGCGCGCTGAGCATAAACCCGCTCAGCTGAGCGGTGGCGAGCGGCAGCGGGTGGCGATTGCCCGCGCGCTGGTGACCGACCCGGCGTTGGTGATGGCCGACGAGCCCACCGGCAACCTGGACGAGCGCACCGCCGACCAGGTGCAGGACCTGATGCTGGAACTTAACCAACGTCTGGGCACCGCCTTTCTGGTGGTCACCCATGATCATCACTTCGCCGCCCGCTGCCAGAGCCGCCACGAGCTGCACGACGGACTGCTGCGACCCGTGGCCTGAGCCGCTTTCGCACAACACCTTCCGCTTTTTCCTTCCCGGATTATCGCTGCTGGCTGACACGTCAACGGGGCCGTCGGCGTTAGGCTATGAGAATCAGAACGCTATTGATGCCGTTGTCGGCGGCGGGCACGAAGATTCCAGCTGCGCACCACCGCCAGCCGCCAGAACAGCTTAACGGTGAAATAGGAGGCCAGGCCGGCGATCAGCGCGCAGGCCAGAGAGCCCAACCACAGCGGCACCAGCTGCTCCACGAACCAGGCCACGTTGATGCCGTGCGGGGAGCTGGGCGTCATGCCGATCATCCAGGCGCCCACTCGATAGGTGAAATAAAAGATCGGCACATAGGTTACCGGGTTGGAGATCCACACCAGCATCACCGAAAGCGGCAGGTTGCAATGGAAGCGTACCGCCAGCAGGGCGGCCAGGCCCATTTGCAGGGGAATCGGCAGCAGCCCGGTGAATACCCCGATAAAGGCGGCGCCAGCCAGTGAATGCCGGTTTATGTGCCAGAGGTTGGGGTCCGATAATACCTCCCCCAGAAAGCTCAGGGATTTGTGTCCTTTGAGACGATCCGGCGAGGGCAGGTATTTGCGGAACAAATGTTTGGGCATGTGAAACTGCAAGGTCCCTGGAAGACGGGCGCTATTATGCCGACCCGGGCGGCGTACGCCTACATCGACCTGTGGTGACGCCGCGCCGTTACATGGAAGCGTGATCATAACAACCCGGTGAGCAAGGATGCGATACTGGTTTTCCCCCGTCGCCATGATCGTGGCGGTCTGGAGCGGCGTTTGGTGGCCCCTGGCGGTGTTTGTGGCGCTGGCGCTGGTGGTTCGGCGCGCCCGCTGGTTTTGCCTGCTGCTGGCGTTGTCCTGGGGCCACGGGCTGGTGGCCCTGGAGCATGGGCTGGACCGCCGGTTGCCGGAGCACCTTAACGGCACCACCCTGACCGTGGAGGCCCGCGTGGTGGGGCTGCCGGTCACGGACACGCGCCGCCGCTTCGGCGAGACCTCGCGCCGTCAGCGGATGATCCTGGATCTGCGCCTGGCCCTCGACGCGCGGCCCTGGCCGGGGCGTCACCGGGTGCGGGTGACCGCCTGGGCGCCGCTGCCGACGCTGAGCGCCGGTGACCGGCTGCGCGGCAAGGTGCGTCTTTTCTTTCCCCACGGCTGGTATAACCAGACCGGCCCGGACCGCGCCCGTTTCGATCTCGCTAACCGTATTGACGCTCGAGGCGCACTCACGGCGGTGACCCGCCAGCGGGCCCGGCCGGCCAGCCTGGACGCGCGCCGCGACCGCCTGTCCCGCCGCGTCCGTGAGCAATTGGCCTTGAGCCCCTTCGCCGCCGCCGTGATTCCCGCCTTGGTCACCGGCGACCGGCGCGGCCTGGATCCGCCGCTGTGGCGGCTTTTCCGCGATCTGGGCACCGCCCACCTGCTGGCGATTTCGGGCTTGCATTTGACGCTGGTCACCGGCCTGCTCTGGGGTTTGGGGCGCTGGCTGCTGGCGCCTCTGCTGTGGCTGCTGTGCCCGCCGGCGCGGCGCTTCAGCCTGCAGCAATGGGCCTGGGGCCCGGCGTTGGCCGGGGCGCTCGGCTACGCGGCGCTGGCCGGCTTCGCGCTGCCCACGCAGCGCGCTTTAATCATGGTGACGGTGCTCGCTGCCTGCCGGCTGTGCCGGGCCCGACCACAGGGCGGGGACGTGCTCGGGCTGGCGCTGTTGACGGTGCTGCTGCTGCAACCGCTGGCGGCGTTGTCCGCCGGGCTTTGGTTGTCGTTCACGGCGGTGGCGGTGATTCTGTTGTTGATCGACGGCAGCCGCTGGCCGGTGATGGTCAGTCTGCCCCTGCTGATGGGAGTGCTGGGTGCCTGGATGTTCGACGCCTGGGCCTGGCTCAGCCCGCTGGCCAACCTGTTGCTGGTGCCGCTGTTCAGCCTGCTGGTGGTGCCCGCGGCCCTGCTCGGCGTGGCCTTGGATGCCCCCGCCATCCTGCTGGCCGCCGCCACGGGCGTGGAGGCCTCGGTGCTCCTGATGGAGGGGCTGCACCGGGTGCCTGCGCCGACGCTGCCGCCGGCGCCTGGTTGGGCGGGGCTGGCGCTGTTGGTGTCGGCGCTGCTGGGGTTATTGCCGGCCTGGCCGTGGCCGCGCCGGTTGTTGTTGCTGGGCTTGCTGCCGTGGTGGTTGCCGGGCACAGAGCCACCGGCCCGGGGTCAGCTGGATTTGATTGTGTTTGAAGTGGGGCAGGGGCAGGCGCTGGCGTTGCGTACTCAGCGCCACCTGGTGCTCTACGATCTGGGGCCGGGCTGGCCCGGCGGTTCGGCGGCGAAAAGCGTATTGCTGCCCTGGCTGCGCCGCCAGGGTCTGACCCCGGACATCACCATTGTCAGCCATGGCGATGGTGACCACGCCGGCGGCCTGGCGGATCTGCAGCGCACCGGGCGCCTGTTGAGCGGCGAGCCGGACCGCGTGGGCGGCTCACAGCCGTGCCGGGCCGGCCAGCAATGGCGGTTCGACGGCGTGCGCTTCGAGGTCCTGTGGCCGCCGCCGGACGGGGATTACCAGGGCAACGCCGCCAGTTGCGTGCTGCGGGTGGAGGCCTTTGGCGCCAGCGCCTTGCTGACTGGTGATATCCCCAAACAGGTGGAATACCGGCTGCTGGGCCGCGTGGCGCCGGTCACCGTGCTTCAACTCGCCCATCACGGCAGTGGCTCGTCGTCCTCCAGCGCCTGGTTGCGTGCTGTGTCGCCCCGTTGGGCGGTGGCTTCGTTGGGTTACGCCAACCGCTTCAATCACCCCGCCCCCGACGTGGTGGAGCGGCTGGACGCGGCCGGCGTCACGCTTCTGCGCACCGACCGGACCGGCATGATTGTGTTTCGCCTGGGCGGCCCTGATAATGCCGCGCTTATAACAAAGTGGCGCCGGGCCCATGGTCGGCCCTGGCACCGCGAGCCGGAACCGTGAAAAGGGGATCGCAACGTGCAGGATCTTGTGCAGTCCGGGGGCTGGATGATGCTCCCGATCCTGATCAGCTCGGTGGTGGCGCTGGCCATCGTCGGTGAGCGCTTCTGGACTCTGCGTCCGAGCAAGCTGACGCCGCCGGGTACTTTGCCGCAGGTGCGCGGCTGGCTGAAAAAAGGCCAGCTGAACGCCCAACGGCTCAAGGCGCTGCGCGAGGAGTCGCCGCTGGGGCGGATTCTCGCCATCGGGCTGGCCAATGCCCGGCACGGCCGGGACATCATGAAGGAGAGCATCCAGGAGGAGGCCACCGGCGTGGTCCACGACCTGGAAAAGTACCTCTCCACGCTCGGGTCGATCGCCGCCATCGCCCCGCTGCTCGGCCTGCTGGGCACGGTGATTGGCATGATCGACGTGTTCGCCGCGATCATGATGCACGGCACCGGCGACGCCGCGCAGCTGGCCGGGGGTATCTCCCAGGCGCTGCTGACCACCGCCGCCGGTCTGGTGGTGGCGATTCCGGCGATTTTCTTCCATCGCTTTTTCGTGCGCCGGGTGGAAGAGATCACCGTGGGCATGGAGCAGAGCGCCGTGCACCTGGTCGATCTGGTCCATGGGGAGCGGGAGGCGACACCAGGGCAGACGCCTGGAGATAAGACGTGAAGTTCCCGCGCCCGCGCCAGGAAGAGATCAGCGTCAACCTGACGCCGCTGATCGATGTGGTGTTCCTGCTGCTGATTTTCTTCATGGTCTCCACCACCTTCACCCGTGAGACCCAGCTTTCGCTTACCCTGCCGGAAGCGCAGGGCATGCCGCCGGAAAGCCCGGCGCAGGCGGTGGAGGTTCTGGTCTCGCCGCTCGGCGAGTACCTGATCAACGGTGAAAAACTCACCGACAACAGTGAAGCGGGCCTGCGTTCGGCCCTGCTACGGTTGGGGCAGGACAAAGCCGCCTTGCCGATGATCATCACCGCCGACGCCAACGCCAGTTATCAGGCGGTGGTGCGGGTGATGGATGTGGCCGGGCAGCTGGGCTTTGATAAGCTGTCACTGACCACCCGAGAAGCCGACGAAGAGGGCCAATGAGCCAACAACCCGATGACGCCTGGCGGACGTACAAACGTCTGCTGTCGTATGTAAGACCCCACGCCCTGATCCTGTTCGCCAGTTTCATCGGCTACGCGATCTACGCCGCCACCCAGGCCGGCGCGGCGCAACTGGCGGGCTACCTGGGTGAAACCGTGGTCAACCCGGAACCACGCCGGGTAATCATCGTCTCCATCGCGCCGTTTTTCATCGCTCTGGCGCAGGGGATCGGCCAGTTCATGGGCAGCTATTCGATGACCTGGGTGGCGCAGGAAATCGTCTACCGGCTGCGCAACGACGTGTTCGGTCACGTGCTGCGTCTGCCGCAATCGGAATACAACAACAACGCCTCCGGGCGCATCATGTCTAAGATCATCTTCGACGCCCAGCAGATCACCAGCGCCGGCACCGACGCGCTGATCGTGATGCTGCGCGAAGGCCTCACCGTGATCGGCCTGCTCACCTTTCTGCTCTATCAGAACTGGAAACTGACGCTGATTCTGCTGATCGCCGCGCCGCTGGTGGGTCTGGTGGTGAATCTCACCAGTAAGCGCTTCCGGCACATCAGCCGCCGCATCCAGGGCTCCATGGGCAACATTACCCAGTTCCTTGGTGAAGCCATCGAGGGCAATCAGGCGGTGAAGATCTTTGGGGGCCAGAAGCTGGAAGCGGACCGCTTCCATTCGGTGAGCCGCCGTTTCTCCCGCCAGAACACCAAGCTCAACGCCAGCAAAATCGGCTCCACGGTGATCGTGCAGCTGTTCGTCTCGCTGGCCATCGGCGCGGTCACCTATCTGTACATCACGATGATGGGTGAAAACCTCACCGTCGGCGGCTTCCTGTCCTACATCGCCGCCGCCGGGATGATCCAGAAGCCGCTTAAGCAGCTCACTGACGTCAACGTGAAAATCCAGCGCGGCGTCACCGGCGCGGCCTCGTTGTTCGAGCTGATGGACCGCCCGGAAGAGCGCGACGAAGGCGACCAGGCACTGCCGCGCACCGACGGCAACATCGAGTTCCGCGAGGTCACCTTCGGCTATGACCCGGCGCAGCCGGTGCTGCGTAATCTCAGTCTCAGCGTCAACAGTGGCGAGACCGTGGCACTGATCGGCCGTTCCGGCGCCGGCAAGAGCACCATTTCGGCGATGCTGCCGCGGTTCTTCGACCCGGACCAGGGCCAGGTACTGCTCGATGGCGTGCCGCTGCCGGACTATAAGCTTGCCCAGCTGCGCCGTCAGATCGCCATGGTCAGCCAGAAGGTGGTGCTGTTTAACGACACCGTGCGTCATAACATCGCCTACGGCGAGATGCGTGATACCGACGACGCCCAGGTGGAGCAGGCCGCCCGTAACGCCTACGCCTGGGACTTCATCCAGGGTCTGGAACACGGTCTGGACACCGAAGTGGGTCAGGACGGCGCCCAGCTTTCCGGCGGCCAGCGTCAGCGCATCGCGATCGCGCGGGCGCTGCTCAAGGACGCCCCGATCCTGATTCTCGACGAGGCCACCAGCGCCCTGGACACGGAATCCGAACACCACATTCAGCAGGCGCTGGAGCGCCTGATGGAGGGGCGCACCACCCTGGTGATCGCCCACCGCCTGTCCACCATCGAAAAAGCGGACCGCATTCTGGTGCTGGATCAGGGGCAGTTGGTCGAGCAGGGCACCCACACGGAATTGTTGGAAAAGAATGGACTCTACACCCAGCTCTACAAGATGGATTTCGCCGGCAACGGCCATGGCTGATTGGCGCCGCCGCGTAGAACGCGGCTGGTACGAAGGTAGCGCCTGGCTGACGCCGTTGCGCCCGCTGGGCTGGCTGGTGGGGCGTGTGGCCGGGCGCCGGCTGCGCCGCTTTCGGGACCGTGCCGAGCGGCCGCCGGTGCCGGTGCTGGTGGTCGGCAACGTGGCGGTGGGCGGCACTGGCAAAACGCCGCTGGTGATCGCTCTGGCCGAGCGCGCCCGCCAGCGGGGTTTGAAGCCGGTGGTGATTTCCAGGGGCTACGGCGGCCAGTCGGACGCTTGGCCGCGCATCGTGGCGTTGGACGACGACCCCCGGGAAGTGGGCGACGAGCCGCTGCTGATCGCGCGCCGTGCGGCGGTGCCGGTGGTGCTCGATCCACACCGTGATCGCGCCCTGCAGCGGGCGATGGCGGAATTCCACCCGGATCTGGTGATCAGCGACGATGGCCTGCAGCACTATGCGTTGCCGCGTTCCAGCGAAGTGGTGGTGATCGACGCCCGTCGCGGCCTCGGCAACCGCCGCTGCCTGCCGGCCGGGCCGCTGCGCGAGCCGGCCTCACGGCTTTCCCGGGTGGATTTCGTGGTCTCCAACGGCGGTACCTGGCCCGGCGCCGCGACCATGCATCTGGTGCCCGGCGATCTGGTGCGGTTGCGCGACGGCGAAACCCTGGACGCAGCCCGCTTCCGCGAGCGTTACGGGGCGGTGCATGGCGTTGCCGGCATCGGCAACCCGGATCGCTTTTTCCGCACCCTGGCGTTACTCGGGCTGGCGGTGACCCCGCACGCCTTCGCCGACCACCATGGTTTCACCGCCGCGGATCTGGACTTCGCGGACGGCCGGCCGGTGATCATGACCGAAAAAGATGCGGTAAAATGCCGTGATTTCGACGATCCGCGCCTATGGATGCTGCCGGTGCACGCCAGTTTGCCGCCGGCGACCCTGGACGCCATGATTGATCGTGCATTGCAACCGCAGCCTCTGTAAGGACAGTTATGAGTTTCTATGTGGTAGTGCCGGCCCGGTACGCGTCTTCGCGTCTTCCGGGTAAACCGTTAGCGGACCTGGCCGGTCGGCCGATGGTGGTTCGGGTGGCGGAACGTTGCGCCAAGAGCGGCGCCACGCGGGTACTGGTGGCCACCGACGATGAACGGGTCCGCGACGCCGTGGCCGACCAGTGCGAGGTGGTGATGACCCGCGCCGATCACCCCTCTGGCACCGACCGGCTGCAGGAAGTGGCGGAGCGCCTGGGGCTCGCCGACGACGATATCGTGGTCAACGTGCAGGGCGACGAGCCGCTTATCCCGCCCGCCGTGATCGACCAGGTGGCGGAGAATCTGGCCGCCCACCCGGAGTGCCGCATGGCCACCCTGTGCGAACCGATCGAGCGGGGCATTGATCTGTTCAACCCCAACATCTGTAAAGTGGTGTTCGACGCCAATGGGCGCGCCCTGTATTTCTCACGGGCGCCGATCCCCTGGCACCGCGATGCCTTCACTCAGCAACCGGACCCGCGCGATATCGATATGGACCCCGGCTACTGGTGGCGCCATATCGGTATTTACGCCTATCGCGTCGGCTTTCTGCATCAGTTCGTGAGTTGGGAGCCGGCCTCCATGGAAATGCACGAATCCCTGGAGCAGTTGCGGGCCCTGGCCAATGGGGTCGCCATCCATGTGGCGCCGGCCCGCGAGCCGGTGCCCGGCGGGGTCGACACGGACATGGACCTGCAGCGCATGCGTCGCCACCTGCGAGCGGAGGAAGACCAAGGATGACGTCGCTGTCGATACTGTTCGTTTGCCTGGGTAATATCTGCCGCTCGCCCACCGCCGAGGCGGTGTTCCGCCAACGGGTCCGCGACGCCGGGCTGGGTGACCGCCTTCGCATTGAAAGCGCCGGCACCGGCGACTGGCACATCGGCCGGTCGCCGGACCGGCGCGCCAGCGCCGCCGCCGCCGAGCGCGGCTACCCCATGGACGACCTGCGCGCACGCCAGGTAAGCGCCGACGACTTCCGCCAGTTCGATTACATCCTGGCCATGGACAACAGCAACCTGGCCGACCTGCGTGCGCTTGACCCGGGGCCAGGCATTGCCCGCGAGGGTCTGGTGCTGGCCCGTTTCCTCGACGTGCTTGGTGAAGACGGCCCGGGTGAAGTGCCGGATCCCTACTACGGCGACGAGGACGGCTTTGGTCATGTGCTCAATCTGGTGGAGCGCGCCAGCGACCTGTGGCTGGCACGGCTGCGGGAACGCCTGTGATCGAGCATGACGCCGACCTGAGTGGCGCCAACACCCTGGCGCTGCCGGCCCGCGCGGAGCGGTTGGCGCGTCCGGTGGACGTCGCCGCGTTGGGGGAATTGCTGGCCGGGCGCCGCCCCGGCGAGCCGCTCTACGTGCTCGGCGAAGGCAGCAACGTGGTGTTGCGCGGAGATTTGCCCGGCCTCACGGTGATCCCCGCGTTTGACCGCATTGAGTATCTCGACCAAACGGCGGACCAGGTACGCGTGCGCGTCGGCGCTGGCGTGGCCTGGGACCGCCTGGTGGCGGACACCGTGGCCCGTGGCTGGGGCGGTTTGGAAAACTTGTCATTGATACCCGGCACCGCCGGTGCGGCCCCGTTTCAAAACATCGGCGCCTATGGCGTGGAGCTGGCCGACTGCCTGGAAAGCGTGGACACCGTGGCGGTAGCCGACGGCCTGGCGGGGTGTTTCAGTGCCGACCAGTGCGAGTTCGACTATCGCGATAGCGTCTTCAAGAGTCGCCGCCGGGGTGAATTCATCATTACCGGCATTACACTACGGCTGCATCGCCACGGTGTGCGCCGGGTGGACTACGGCGGCCTGGCGGAGCGGTTCGCCGGCCAGGACCCACGCCGATTGGAACCCGCCACGGTGCGTGCGGCGGTGATTGAGCTGCGGCAAAGCAAGCTGCCTGATCCCACGGTGCTGCCTAACGCCGGTAGTTTTTTCAAAAACCCGGTGGTGAGCGTTGAGCAGCAGGCGCGATTGAAAGCCCGTTACCCAGACCTGGTGTCCTTTCCCCACCCGGAAGGCAGCAAGCTGGCCGCCGGCTGGCTGATTGAGCACGCCGGCTGGAAGGGCCGCCGGCTTGGTCCGGTGGGCATGCATCGGGACCAGGCCCTGGTGCTGGTTAACCACGGCGGGGCCCGTGCCGATGATGTGCTGGCGTTGGCCCAGGCGGTGCGAGAAGACGTTATCGCCCGTTTCGGCGTGGCGCTGGAACAAGAGCCGGTGGCGCTGCCCTGAGCCGGCAAGCGCCGCTGGCCTTTCGCGGATGGGGCTCGCTTCCACATTTTCACAGGCCCGTTCGCGCAACCTTTGCCCCGTAGACGCTCTTTGCGGCGTCGATGCCGGCCGGCTTTCCCGCTAAACCGAGATCAACAAAAAACGCCCCTGACGGGGCGTTTTTTGTGCTGCTATCGTCTTGTGGACCGATCAGGCGCCGGGGTTACCGTCACCACTGTTTTCCCGGGCGTCTTGTTCCGCCTGTTGTTGGCGGCGGCGCTGGCGCGGGTCATTGCTGGCCCGTCCGGCTGGACGTTCCGGTGCTACCGGCTTGCTGAACGCCGGGGGCTCCGGCTGGTCGGCTTCGGGCTTGGGCGCTTCCGGCTCAGCCGGAGCGGGGCTCGCGGCCGGCTTGCGCTCCGGCTGCGGTACCGGTTGGCCGGGTGTGCGGTCGCGCGGATCGTTACCGGCACGACGGACACCGTTCGCGGCGCCGGTGTCGGTGGTCTCTTCCGCGGCGGGGGCCGCGTCACCCTGAGCCTTGGCGGGTTGTTCCGCCGCTTTGGTTGCCGGCTGCTCCACTTTCGCTGCAGGCTTTTCCTCCTTGGCGGAAGGCTCTTCTACACTGGCTGAAGGCTCCTCCACACTGGCTGAAGGCTCCTCCACACCGGCTGAAGGCTCCTCTACCTTAGCGGCAGGCTCTTCTGCACTGGCGGAGGGCTTTTCCTCTTTCGCTGAGGGCTCTTCCACCTTCGCTGAGGGCTCTTCCACCTTAGCTGAGGGCTCTTCCACCTTAGCTGAGGGCGTTTCCACCTTGGCTGAAGGCTCTTCTACCTTAGCGGAAGGCTCTTCTACCTTGGCTGAAGGCTCCTCTTGCTTGGCTGAAGGCTCTTCTTGCTTGGCCGGCGGCCGCTCAGTGGAGGGTGCCGGCGGGGCTTCGGTGGTGGTTGCTTGGGCAGTGTCTTCGGCTTGCGCCTTGGGGGCTTCCTTGGCTTCCTTGGCTTGCGCGGCAGGTTGATCAGCCTGGGGCGAAGCGTCCTTCACTTGGGCCGAACGCTGTTCCTGCTGCGGGTTGCTTTCTTCCCTGGGCGTTACAGGTTTCTCCGCTTCAGGCGCTTTTACTTCTTCCTGACGGGCGGCGGCTGCTTGCGGTGCCTGAGCTTCGGCGGCCTGTTCGGCGTCCGGCTTGGCGGTGTTCGCTTGCGGCTGGCCGCTCTCCTCGGCGGGCACCAGTTTGGCCTTGGGCGGACGGCTGTCACCGCGCTCCTGATCACGGCCCGGGGTGTTGTCCTCGGACGTCATGCGTGGGGGCGGGCCACCGGCGGTCGTTTGGTCGTCGCTCTGGGCTGCCTTGTCCTGGGCGCCTTTGTTGTCCTGAGCGCTGGGGCGCTGGCGCTCGCGCAGGGGACGATCGTCCTTGCTGTCGGTGCGGCGCTGGGCCTTGGGGCCGTCGTCTTTGCGCGGGCCTTTGCCGGCGCCGCCTTTCGGCTCGCCCTTGTTGTCCTGCTTAGCGTCCTGTTTGGACTCCGGCTTGCCGGTGTCGGCGCTTTTCTGGTTGTCGCCACGGTTGTCGGCACCACGGTTGTCGCCGTTGCGGTTATCGCCGCCCCGGTTGCCGCCACGGCCGCCGCGACGGTTGCGTCCGCCACGGCGGTTGCCGCCTTCGCTTCTGCCGTCCTGGTTGTCGTCCTTGCGGTTCTCTCCGCGGTTATCGTTCGCACGATTATCGTTGCCACGGCTGTCGCCACCACGACCGTCGCCGTCGGCGTTGCGGTTGCGGTTGCCGCCGTTGCGGCGTCCGCCACGGCGGTTATCGCCGCCGCGGTTGTTGGTGCCCCGGGCGTTGTTCTTGCCGTCCCGGTTCTGGCGGTTACCGGCTTGTCCGTCGCGCTTACCGTCACGCTGTTGCTTGTCGTCCTCGGAGGCGCTGAACAGCGCCGCCAGCCAGGTGAAGAAACGGGCCAGCAGGCCCGGCTCCAGCGGTGGCTTCGGCGCGGTGGCGGGCTTCTTGGCGGGCGCCTTGGCGGCGGCTTCCGGTTTCGGTTCCGGCTGCGGCTTGGGCGGCGGCGGCGCGGTGTCCGGTGCCACCAGCTTCACCGCCGGCTCCTGGGTTTTGATTTCGGTGTCCTGGGCGGACAGGGTGGCCGGGTCCTGCTGGCCTTCCAGCAGTTCCAGTTCGTGGCTCACCTGGGCCTTGGTCTGGTCGTCGCGAATGCGCTCGACCTGGAAATGCGGCGTTTCCAGGTTGGGGTTGGGGATAATCAGCACGCGCACTTTGTGAATGCTTTCGATTTCCCGCAGTACCGGGCGCTTCTCGTTGAGCAGGTAGGTGGCCACGGCCACCGGCACCTGGGCCTGGATTTCCCCGGTGCGCTCCTTCATCACCTCCTCCTCGATCAGGCGGAGGATGCTCAGAGCCAGGGATTTCACGTCGCGGATATGGCCCAGGCCGTCACAGCGCGGGCACACGATGCTGGAGGTCTCGCCGAGGCTGGGGCGCAGCCGCTGGCGGGACAGCTCCAGCAGGCCGAAGCGGGAGATGCGGCCCAGTTGAATGCGGGCACGGTCCGCTTCCAACGCGTCGCGCATGCGGTTTTCCACTTCGCGCTGATTGCGCGCCGGGCCCATGTCGATGAAGTCGACCACGATCAGGCCGCCGATGTCGCGCAGGCGCAGCTGGCGGGCGATTTCTTCCGCCGCTTCCAGATTGGTCTGCAGCGCGGTTTCCTCGATGTCGGCGCCCTTGGTGGCGCGCGAGGAGTTGATGTCGATGGACACCAGCGCTTCGGTGGGGTCGATCACAATGGAGCCGCCGGAGGGCAGCTTCACTTCGCGTTCGAACGCGGTCTCGATCTGCGATTCAATCTGATAACGGGAGAACAGCGGCGTGTCGTCGTTATACAGCTTGAGCTTGTGCTGGAAATCGGTCATTACCTGCTGCACGAACGCCTGGGCTTCGTTATAGACCTTTTCGGAGTCGATCAGTACTTCGCCGATGTCCTTGCGCAGGTAATCGCGGATGGCGCGGATGATAACGTTGGATTCCTGGTACACCAGGAAGGGCGCTTTGCGGGTTTCCGATGCCTCGGCGATGGAGCCCCACAGCTTGAGCAGGTAGTTGAGATCCCACTGCAGTTCCTCGGCGCCACGGCCGAGGCCGGCGGTGCGCACGATCACGCCCATTTCGTCGGGGATGTCCAGGCTGCCCAGGGCTTCCTTGAGCTGCTGGCGCTCCTCGCCCTCGATGCGCCGCGAAATACCGCCGGCGCGGGGGTTGTTGGGCATCAGCACCAGGTAGCGGCCGGCCAGGCTGATAAAGGTGGTGAGCGCGGCGCCTTTATTGCCCCGTTCTTCCTTGTCCACCTGAATGATGATTTCCTGACCTTCCTTGATCACATCCTTGATATTGATGCGGCCCTGGATGTCCTTGGGGTCTTTCTGGAAGTACTGGCGGGAAATTTCCTTGAGGGGCAG
>JBFJUC010000007.1:0-23573 GCA_041624875.1 Alcanivorax sp. | reverse complement strand
GCGGCCCTGGAAGTCCTCCATGTGCGCCACATAGGCCCGGTCCACCACGCTGAAGCTGCTCAGGCGCTGAATGCCGGCGCGGCGGTGGCGCCGCCGGCCGGCCTGCTCGCGCCGATCACGGCCGAACACGCCACTGAGCCGATGGAGCGCGCGCCACCACCAGGGCCGGCGATCGGCCACCGACAAGTACCAGGCCCAGGCCTGCAGGCGGACGATATCGTGGCGCAGCTCGCGGACCCGCTGATGACGGCGACCACGGGCGCGGGGGCCGGCGCCGGAACGGTACACGGAGTAGTACTCGGAAAGGGCCCGGGCACGGCCGTGAAGCGCCTCGATGGCGAGCCGCAGCGGCGATTCAGACACCGCCTTTTGTCTCTCGGAAGCCATCGGATCACTCCTGATTAGCAGGCCGGGCGGCCCGCAATGTTCGCCCCTGATCAAGGATGGCAAAGGGCCATCCAATAAGCCTTCACTCTAGCCAGACAGGGGGGAGCACCAAAGACATAATGCGTCCCGTTTGGGTGAACGGATGTAGTCGAATGTATCTTTTCAGCCCGGGCTCGGCCGGCGTCCGGACATAAAAAAACCGCCGGAGGACCGGCGGTTTTTTTAACGTTGGCGGAACCTTACTGGTTCTCGTCACCGTCCATGGCTTCGCCCATTTGGTCACCGGCTTCCTTGGTTTCATCCCAAGCGTCGCCCATCTCTTCACCGGCCTCTTCCATGGGGCCCTGATCTTCGGTGACGTCTTCAACGGCCTCGTCGACGTTTTCGCCGGCTTTTTCCATCGGGCCTTGCTGATCGCAACCGGCCAGACCCAGCAGGCCACCAAATACTACTACTCACAGTCCTTTACTGAACGTACGCATAGTCACTCCTCGACGTGTCGTGATCGTTGAGTGGCAATCTATCGTTCTGCTTCGCCGCTGAACAGGGGCCACCCCTTTGATTTTCCTCTATTTTACGTTCCCGGGGACCGGCCAAACAGGGCGCCGGGCGGCGTTGGGACGCCGCACCAACCCTGCTATGATCGATCTGCGCATGAGGAGCCGGGGATGAAACGACTGAGCCAACAACTGGGCGGGCTCGCCCAGCTACTAACAACAATGGGCGGGGAAGTCACACAGGTGGTGCAGGATATGCACGGCACCATCGCCAACCCGTTCAAGATCCGGGGCGAAGGCTATACCGCCGCGCCCATCGTCTACGATCTGATCCGTTACGGGTTTCGCCAGGCCGGCAATCTGGCCGGATTCGCCAATCTGGCCGCCGACCCGGACCAGGAGCTGCGCGACAACCTGGACCTGCGCAGCGTGCTGAACGGCATCTTCGGGCAACTGCTGCACACCCAGGATAGCGACTACGCATTGCCAATGACGATGCTGCCCCAGGCGCCATCCCTGGAACGGGATACGCTGATCCTGTTCGTGCATGGGTTGTGCCTTAACGAGGGCTGCTGGAACAATCCGGCGGCCCGTGCCTTCAGCGGCTGGGCGGGCCCGAAACTGGACGCCCAGACCCGCACCCTGCGCTACAACACCGGCCTGCATATCTCGGAGAACGGTCGTGCACTGGCCGACCTGTTGGCGGGCATCGCCCTGCCCTCGCGAGTGATCCTGATCGGCCACAGCATGGGCGGCCTGGTGTCACGCAGCGCCCTGCACCAGGGCCGCGAGCGGGGCGACGCCTGGGTCGAGCGCATCAGCCACCTGGCGTGTCTCGGTGCACCCCATCAAGGGGCGGTGCTCGAGCGGGTCGGCAACCAGGCCAACCGGCTGCTGGGCGTCACCCCCTACTCCCGCCCGCTGATGCGCTTGGGCAATCTGCGCTCCGACGGCATCCGCGATCTGCGTTTCGGCTACGTGCTGGAAAAACAATGGCGGGACCGGCCTCTGGATGAAGCCCGGCCCAGTGGCAAAGTGCCGCTGGACCCGCACGTAAAACAGCTGTTCCTGGCCGGCTCACTCAGTGACGAAGGCACCGACAACCCGCTGGGTGACTGGCTGGTGCGGGTGGACAGCGCCCTCGCCGAGCGGCTCTACCCCGACGCCGACAATCTCAGCCGGCGGCTGTTCCACCGTATGGGCCATATGGCGATGCTCGAGGACCCGCGCACCTACGACAGCCTGCGGGAGTGGCTGACCGCCCCATGAGCGGCTGCCGCCTGTGCGGGCAACCCGGCGCCGAGCTGTTCGCCTCCGTGGAGGGGCGCCGCTATCTGCGGTGCCCGCGCTGCCACCTGACCTTCCTCGCCGCCACCCAGTTACCGGACCAGGCCGAAGAAAAAGCCCAGTACGACCTGCACCGCAATGAACCGGACGACCCCGGCTACCGGCGTTTTCTGGACCAGTTGGGCGCGCCGCTTTGCGAGCGCCTGGACGCCGGCGCCCGGGGCCTGGATTTCGGCTGCGGCCCGGGCCCGGCCCTGGCACGCATGCTGGAAGAACGGGGCCACCCGATGCGCGTCTACGATCCGATTTACGCCCCGGACCCGGCGCCGCTGGACCAGCAATACGATTTCGTGACCTGTACCGAGGTGCTTGAACACCTGCACTGGCCGGAACGGGAGTGGCGGCGATTCGCGGAGCTGGTGAAACCGGGGGGCTGGCTGGGGGTGATGACCCGTTTTCTGACCGACGACGGGCATTTTCCGCGCTGGCACTACCGGCGCGACCCCACCCATGTGTGCTTCTGGCAGCCGGCCACGTTCCAGTGGCTGGCGAGGGATCAGGGCTGGGAACTGGTGATGGCGAACAATCCGGTGGCGCTCTTGCGTCGACGGTAACGCCCGCTTACCGGCGGTGGCAGGCTCAGCCGGCCACCGCCATGGCGATCAACGCCGCCAACAGGGCCAGCGGCACGATAATAAGCAGGCCGCGCAGCAGCCGACCTTTCAGGTAGGACCAATCCATAGTTACCCTCTCCAAGTGGGTTCGACTATAGACCGGCATTGACGCGTTCTTCATGAGGCGAACGTACTAGGCGTTCACATTTTACATTTCAGATTCCGCCAGGGTGGCGTCACGCATCCAGAATTGCATGGTCTTTTCGGTTTCCTCGCTGTCCCCCAGGTCTTTCCAGGGAAAACGGGCGGTGAGCGCCGGCTCCGGCCGGTACCCGCGCCCTCGCCAGAACGGCTCCAGCGAGCGGTAATCGGCGGGACGCCGGGGGTGCGCCGGATCACGCACCACCGCGCAGAAGGCGGTCAGTGAATAGCCGAAGTCCTGGGCGTACAGCTCGCGCAGATCGAAGAACCGGTGGCCCACGCCCTCGCCACGGTACGCCGGCAGCAGCACCGACTCGCCGAAATAGAAGACCTGCTCGGGGGGCGGGCCGTGGCGCTCGAACGGCGCCACGAATTCCGGGTCGGCGTCACTCAGGGGCAGGCCGGTGGCGGCGCCGATCAGGCGGTTGTACTCCATCGCCAGCACCACCACGCTCTGCTTGGAACGGGCGTAGCGGTCCAGGTAATCCCGTTCATACTCCGCCGAGCCGTCATACAGGTAGGGGTAATCGCGAAAGATACGGATACGCAGATCCGCGAGCTCGTCCAGCCACGGCTCCACGGCGATGCCGCTCACCGGTCGAATTTCCACTGCGGACATGGCGCCCTCCTGGTTGCTACTTCCCGATGCTAGAGCACCAGCGCTATTCCAGCCAGCAACAAGACCACAAACAGCACCTGCCGAAAGCGATGTTCGTCGACGCGATCATGAAGCCGTTCGCCCAGCACGATGCCCGCCAGCACCACCGGCGCCAACGCGGCAAGCTTGGGCCATACCGGCTGCAACGCCCCCTGCGCGGCGTAGCCGAGAGTCAGCATGCCGTTGAGGGTGAACCAGACCATGATCAGCGTGGCGCGAAAGCGGCTCTTGTCCAGGGCCACGCCGCTCAACGCGTACACCAGCAGCGGCCCGCCGGAGGCGTACAGGCCATGGGTGACCCCGGCGAGCAGCATCCAGACCCGGCCCCACCCCGCACCATGGGGACTGGCCGGCGCCGGGCCGTGACGCAGGCGCCAGAGTTCGCGGACACTGAACACCGCGATCAACACGCCGAACAGGGTTTGCAGCAACGTCTGCCCCAGCCAGGGCCGCGCCAGATAGCCGACCAGGGTACCCACCGCCATCAACGGCAGAATACCGCGCAGCAGCAAGCGCCAGTGCACCAGCCGCCAATAGCGTAGCGACAGGTAGCCGCTGAGCAGCAGGTTGAGCGGCACCAACACCGGCATCAGCGCATCCAGCGGCAACACCAACGCCCCAAGGGACAGGGCGATGACAATGGAGCCGAAGCCGGTCATCGCCTCGGTGGTGTAAGCGAGCAACACGAACAGGCCCAGCAACACCCAAGGGGAAAGCAACGGTTCCAGCATTCAGGATTCCAACTCGACGGCGAAACGACGCCGCATCAGGCGATGATAGGTATTCGGCGCCAGCCGCCACAACAAGCTGGCGAACACGGTGAAGCGATCCGGGAACAGCCGCTTTTTACCACGCGCCAGCGCCTCGAAGATGCGGTCGGCCATCCAATCGGCGCTGCGCACCTTGCCCACCGACGAGCGAGCGTGGGCGGCGGGCTTGCCGTCGAAGCCGAGGGCGTTGGTTTCGATCGGCGTGGCCAAAAAGCTGGGGTACACCATCAGCACACGGATGCCCTGATCCGCCACCTCGGCGCGCAGCACTTCAAAGAACTGAGTCAGCGCGGCCTTGGCGCTGCAGTAGCCGGCACGGCCCAGCACCGGCATCCAGCCGGCCATGGAGCCGACATTGATCACACAGCCGCCGCTCTCGCGCAGCAACGGCAGGCAGCCCAGGGTCAGGGCCACCGGCGCCTCCCAATCCACCGCCATAACCTGGCGGAACACCGTCATGTCAGTGCGCGCCGCCGGCGAACGGTGGGTAATACCGGCGTTGTTGATCAGCACATCCAGGCGGCCACCTTCGGCGATGTCCTGAAGCAGACGGTCGAGGGCCGTTTCATCGGTGATGTCCAGAGCGTAGTGAAGGACTCGCGTGCGGTCCTCACTGGCCAGTTGCGCGCTTTTTTCCGCCAGGGCGACCGCGTCCCGGTCCACCAGAATCACCGAATGGCCGCGCTGAAACGCAGCCCGCGCCAAAGACCAGCCCAACCCGGATGCGGCACCGGTGATCAGTGTGGTGGTCTCGATGTGATCGCTCATAGCTGCCCCCGTGCCCGTGCCTGCTCAACGAAAAAGCGGAATGTTTGCTCAGAGGTTTTCGCTGGACGGTACCCGAACTCTTCTTTTAAACGGCGATTGGCGAGTACCGGCCGATAGCGCAGAAAATTCAACTTGGCCGGCGTGTGCGGCGTCAGCCCCAGCCGGTGGCCGAGCCACAACGACGCCTTCAACAAGCTGGCCGGCAACACCAGCAACGGTTTGTCCAGAATCGTCGCTACCTGGCGCACGGTGAGCGCCCCGTCGCCGGCCAGGTTGTAGGCACCTTGGGCGCCGGTCTCGACACCCTGGGCGATGGCGCCGACCACGTCCCGGTCCCAAATAAATACGAACGGCGAGTTCGAACCGGCGATGGCGAGAATCCGTTTGCGCTCGAACAACGCGGTAATCTGGTTCCGGGTGCCTTCGCCGAGCACCGTGCCGGGCCGCAACACCAGTTGTCGCAAAGCCGGGTGGCGGTGGCGGTAGGCCGCCAGCATCTCCTCCACCAGGCGCTTGTGGTCGGAGTAAGCGAATTCCGGATTACCCCGCAGCGGGTCCTGTTCGTCCAGCCAGGCCGGGTTATCGGGATGGTAGCCGTAAGCGGCCCCGGAGCTGGTGACGATCAGTTGCGCCACCCCGGCGGCGACACAGGCGTCGAGCACATTGCGGGTGCCGTTCACGTCGATATCGTGATCGCGGGCCCGGTCGCCAGAGTCCTCCAGTACCGCCGCCAGATGTACCACCACATCGATGGCCCGCTCGCGCAGCAACTCGCCCAGCGCCGGATCACGAATATCACCTTGCTGGCATTCGAACGGCAAGCCTTCCGGCACCCGCACGTCCAACCCCACAACGGTGTGGCCCCGCGCCAAACGCTCACCAAGCAGCCGCCCGATATAGCCGCCGGCCCCGGTAATCAGTACACGGCTCATCACAGCACCTCCTTAGGTTCAGCGCTGCGCGACCAAATAAGGGCCAGAACCAAACCGCTGACCAGATGCCAGACACCCCAGAAACCGGCAATCAGAATCATGCCCGAAGCTTGCGGGAAAAACGTAAACAGGATCGCCAGGCCCAGCCCGGAGTTTTGAATGCCGACCTCCATGGTCACGGCCCGACGGTCAGCCCGGGGCAGCCCTACGAGCAGGCCAGCCAGAGCGCCAAGCCCCAGGGCCAGCGCGTTTTGCCCGACCACCAAAGCGACGATGCGATGCGCGTTGGCCATAAAAACATCCATGTTCTTGGCGAACGCCAAGCCGACGAACACAAACAACACCAACAAAGTGATCAGGCGCGTGGGTTTTTGCGCTCTTTCCGCGAAGCGCGGGAAACGCCTACCGGCGAACATGCCAAGTAACAACGGCACCGCCAACACCAGACCGACCAGCATGAGGATATTGCCCGGGTCGAGCGCAATGTCGGTGACTATCTCCCGAGTGTTAGGGTTAAGCCAGCCATACAGCGCGAAATTGAGTGGCGTGAGAACCGTGGCAGCAAGGCTGGAAACCGCGGTCATGCTGACGGAAACCGCCACATTGGCCCGAGCCAGCCAGGTCATGATGTTGGAGAAAGTACCACCCGGGCAGGACGCCACCAGAATCATGCCCAGCGCCAGTTCCGGTTCCACGTCCAGGAACCAGGTGATCACGCAAGTCAGCGCCGGCAGCAATACAAACTGCGCCAGCAACCCCGCCGCGGGTGCCTCCGGCATGCGCAACACGCGTCGAAAGTCCTCGCCGCGCAACGACAGGGACACACCAAACATCATCAGTGCGAGTATCACGTTCAACAGCACCAGGCTGCCGGTACTGAAGTCGATGGTTGTATCGGGGGACATGATGTCGCCTCCTGGTTATTGTTCTTGCAGCGCCCGGCGCTGTTTGGCCACCTCGGCCCGATAGCTGTCCTTGTGGACGTAGTAAGCCATGCGCGACAGCTTCAAATAACGATAGCCGCCGTCCAGATTTTCCGAGGCGCGTTGCTGCGTGGTACGCACCAGACGCTGCGCCGCGGGGTGCCCTTCGGCACGACGCTTCAAATACAGCGCCACCAGCTCCGCCTGCTCGTTGCGACCTTCCCAACCCAGACCAGCGGCCTCGATCATGCCCATCATGAAGAGAGTGTCGTAATGGGGATGGAAGACGTTCAGAAAAAGGTTCGGCGCATCGCCTTGCCAATTGAGCAAGTCGTTGTCGATAAAGGGGTAATCCAGTTTGTAACCGGTGGCGAGCAGCACCAGATCGTAGTCCGCGCGCTCGCCATCGGTGAACGTCACGGTCCGGCCTTGCATGTCGGCGATGTCCCGGCGCGGCACGATGTCGCCGTGACCAAGGTGATGCAGCACCAGGGAGTTAATCACCGGGTGCGCTTCATAAAGCCGGTAATCCGGGTCCGGCAATCCGTAATCACTGGGGCGACCGATGATCATACGGATTAACTTGGCGTCCAGGCGCTGCTTAAGCGGACGCGGCAATTTGATCTTGCCACCGATGGAATCGGAGGGGCGGCCGCCGATGAACTTGGGCAAGAAGTAATAGCCGCGGCGCACCGAAAGATCCACGCTTTTCGCCTGGTGCACCGCGTCCACCGCCATATCGCAAGCGGAATTCCCACAACCAACGATCAACACCCGCTTATCATGAAAAAGAGACGGGTCACGATAGTCACGGGCGTGGCGCAATTCGCCTTCGAAACGACCTGGCAGCGCCGGCATATTGGGGGTGTGCAAGGTGCCGCTGGCGATCAGCACACCATCGAAATAACGACGGCTTTGTTCGCCGTCTTTCTCCACGGTGACTTGCCAACCGTCGCCGTCGCGCTCCACCGACACCACCCGCGTGCCGAACTGATAATGCTGGTACAGCCCGAAGTGGCGTGCGTAGTCCTGGAAGTAGCGTTTCAGTTCCGAATGGTGCGGGTAAGTGGCCACCGCGTCGTCCATGGGGAACTCTTGGAACTCGGTCATCCGTTTGGACGATATCAGGTGCGCGGTGTCGTACATGGTGCTGTGCGGATTATCGATATCCCACAGCCCGCCCACATCGTTATTCAGTTCGTAGCCGACGAAGCGCAAACCGTGTTTACTGAGGTTCCTTGCCGTGGCCAGGCCCATGGGGCCGGCACCGATTACTGCGTAGACAGGTGTATGCATAAGTTCTGATCTCTTTTTGTTATGGTTTCAGGCTAGCGATCAGGCCGCCCAGGGACACGGCTGATTCGCGACCCGGATACGGTTAATTCAGGACCTTTCAATGAGCCAAACCCCCACCGTCACGGTGCATTTCTCGCAAGCCATCACGCAGGCCGCTCAGCGCCTGGGGTTGGCACTGCCCGGCGACCTTCTGGCACGCCTGGACAGCCGCGACCGGGTGGATCTGGCCAGCCAGGACCGGCTGTGGGAGGTATTCTGCGAGGGCGCCGGCGACCCGCTGGTGGGCGTGGACCTGGGGCTGGCGCTGCAGGTCGGGCATCTGGATACCGCCGGCATGATCCTGATGAGCTGCGAGACCCTGGGGGAAGCGGTGGAATCGCTGATCGATTACCACCCGATCGTCGGCGAGGGCGGTGCGTTCCGGGTGGTCCGCGATACACGCTTCTGCGAGGTCCGCTATCAGCCGGTCTACCAGACACGTCGGCCGACGCGCGTGGAAGCGGTGATGTCGAGCCTGCTCCATCTGACCCGTTGGAGTACCGGCGACGCCTTCCGGCCCGATCGCCTGACATTACGTCATGGCGCCCAGGACCAGCCGGAACGGTACCGCGACAAGCTGGGCCTGCCGGTGCATTTCGACCGCCCCGACAACGCCCTGGTGTTCAGCGCGGATCAGCTCAACTTGCCGCTGATCCACGCCAACCCGGCACTGTGCCGCCACCTGCGCGGCCTGGCCGACGACCTGCTGGCACGCCTGGACAGCCAGTCCCTGGGGGCTCGTGTCAGCACCCTGATCCGCGACCAACCACGCTGGGGCAAGGAGCGCATCGCCGAGCAGCTGGGCATGAGCGGGCGCCATTTGATCCGCAAACTGGCCGACGAAGGCACCAGCTTCAAGCTGTTACGGGATACGCTGCTACAAGATCTGGCGGAACAGGCCCTGGCCGACGGCGCCCGCACCGGACGAATCGCCGAGGACCTGGGCTTTTCCGATGAGAGCGCTTTCGCCAAGGCGTTCAAGCGTTGGACCGGCAGCACGCCGGCCCGCTTCAGGGAGACGCGCCCCGACTAAACGGCGGCCAGCGCCTGCTCGATGTCGGCGAGGATGTCGTCGATGTGCTCGATGCCCACGGACAGACGCACCAGGTCGGCGCTGACCCCCGCGGTCTTGAGTTCCGCCTCGTCCAACTGCCGGTGGGTGGTGGTGGCCGGGTGACAGGCCAGCGACTTGGCATCGCCGATATTCACCAGACGCTTGATCAGCAGCAACGCATCGATGAAGCGGGCCCCCGCGTCGCGACCGCCTTCAATGCCGAAGCTGAGAATCGACGCGGGAACGCCGCCGTCCATATAACGCTGCGCCAATTGATAGTCCTGGTCGCTGTCCAGGCCGGCAAAGTTCACCCAGGCCACCTTCTTGTGATCCCGCAGGTAGCGGGCCACCGCCAGACCGTTCTGGCAATGCCGTTCCATGCGCAGGCCCAGCGTCTCGATGCCCTGAAGAATAAGAAAGGCGTTCATCGGCGACAGAGCCGCGCCCATATTGCGCAACGGCACCACGCGGGCACGCCCGATAAACGCCGCCTCGCCCATCGCCTCGGAATAGATCACACCGTGATAGCTGGGGTCCGGCTCGTTGAATTGCGGGAAGCGCGGATTGTCCTTCCAGGGGAAACGCCCGGAATCGACGATGGCACCGCCCACGGTGGTGCCGTGGCCGCCCATGTACTTGGTCAGGGAATGCACCACGATGTCCGCGCCGTGTTCGAACGGCCGGCACAGTGCCGGTGTCGCCACGGTGTTGTCGACGATCAACGGCACGCCGGCGTCGTGGGCCACTTTGGCGAGGGCCGCCAGGTCGACGATATTGCCGGCCGGGTTACCCACCGACTCGCAGAACACCGCCTTGGTGTGCCCGTCGATGGCCGCGGCCATGGCCGCGGTGTCGCGGCCGTCCGCCATGCGCACCTGGATGCCCATGGTCGGCAGGGTGTGGGCGAACAGATTATAGGTGCCGCCGTAGAGCTGGCTCACCGACACAATGTTATCGCCGGCACGGGCCAGGGTCTGGATCGCGGCGGTGGTGGCGGCCATGCCCGAGGCCATCGCCAGGGCGCCGATGCCGCCTTCCAGCTGGGCGACCCGCTCTTCAAGCACCGCGTTGGTCGGGTTCATGATGCGCGTGTAAATGTTGCCCGGCACTTTCAGATCGAACAAATCCGCGCCGTGCTGGGTGTCATCGAAGTAGTAGCTGGTGGTCTGATAGATCGGCACCGCCACGGAATGGGTTTCCGGATCGCCGGCGAACCCGCCGTGAATCGCTATGGTTTCTTTTTTCATGGTGTCCTCACTTAACGCAACGGCGGCTCGGGCCAGAAATCGAACTGGGCGGGGACCTCATTGAGGTCGGTGTCGAAGACCGGGTCCCGCTTTTCCAGGAACGAGGTGAAGCCGTCCTTGCCGTCCCAGAACTCGTTGGCGCGGTAGATCATTCTGGATTCCACCGCGTGGGCCTGCATCGGGTGATCGAAGGCCGGGTTGCGCCACAGCATCTGCTTGGCCAGCGCCACCGACACCGGCGAACTTTTGGCGATCAACTTGCGGGCCAGCGCCAGGGCGGCGTCGAGCACCTCTTCCTTGCCGTGCAGGCTGCGGAACAGGCCCGCCTCCAGCCCTTCCTCGGCGAGGAAGATGTCACCGCTATAGACCCACTCCAGTGCTTTCTGCATGCCCACCGCGCGGGGCAGAAACCAGGTGGAACAAGCTTCCGGCGTCAGGCCGCGCTGGCTGAATACGAAACCGATCTTGGCGCCGTCGGCGGCGAGCCGGAAGTCCATCGGCAGGGTCATGGTGATGCCAACGCCCACGGCGGCGCCATTGAGCGCACCGATCACCGGCTTGCGGCAATTGAAAATCGCCAGGGACACTTCACCGCCGGAATCACGGATAGTGTCCACCGGCGGCGCCTCGCCCTCGGCGTGGTCGTAACCGAACACATGGCCGCCGTCCTCGGGCTGCATCTCCATGCCGGCGCAGAACGCGCGCCCGGCGCCGGTGACCACCACCGCGCGCACCTGGTTGTCGCGGTCCGCTTCACCGAACACGTGCACCAGCTCATCCTTCATGCGAAGGGTGAAGGCGTTCATGCGGTCGGGGCGATTCAGGGTGACGGTGAGAATATTATCCGCCAGCTCGGTGCGGATGTGCTGGTACTCCATGATAACTCCCGGTTTTTATTGATCGTGATGGCGGGGCTCTTCGAGATGCTCCACCTGGATGGGGAAGGCTCTAGCATAGCGGGAAGGCAGGGTATCGAACATGGCACGGAGGGTGCGATTGAGGTGGGGCTGATCGTAGAAGCCGGCGGCCAGCGCCAAATCCGTCAGGCTCATGCCGTCACGCCACAGGGTCAACGCCCGCTGGCATTTAAGGTGCAGCTGAAAGCGCTTCAGATTGACGCCCAGTTCTTCACGGAAAAGGTGCCGGAAGCGGGATTCCGACAACCCCACCGCCTCGGCCAGCGCGGCGCCGCCGAGACCGGCGGCGTCATCGCCCCGGCGCAGCGCGCGGCAAGCGAGTACCACGCGCGGATCCAGCGAGCGGGGCTCACCGGCCTCCAGAGCGCTGCGGGCGGCCCGTGCCGCGGCGGCCGACGGCGACGCCGCCAGCTCGTTCAGACGGGCCCGGAAGCGGGGATGGGCGGCCAGCGGGAAGGCGCCGCCGGGGCCTTGCAAACGCAGCGCCCGCCAGGCGCGGTGGTCCGGGTCCAGGTGCAACACCGCCACCGGGCCGTCGCTGTCCAGCGCCTGGTACACGTCCGGGGCCGCCCAGACCGCGTCGGCGGTGATCCAGTGGCCGGCCAACTGCACACGAATGGGCCGCGGGCCCAGGCTCACCAGCAGCGACGCCGCCACATGGCTGTGCGGCCGGTTATGCAGATGGGGCGCCAGCATGCACCAGCCCCCCTCCCAGAGGAAAAGGGGCGAGCGGGGACGCGCTTTCGTGTTCGCCACTCGGCGCCCGGTTCAGGACGGGCGGCCGTGGCCCGGAGTACGACTGAGGCCCAGTTTGTAAGCCAGCTCCAGGCTGACGAACACCGGCCCCACCAGCAGGAACACCAGGTCGTCGGTGAACGACGGCTTTTTGCCTTCCACCTTGTGGCCCCAGACCTGCACCGCCCAGGCCACCAGCCACAGCGCCAGAGCGCTCCAGCCCAGCGACAGGGCGCTGCGGTCCACCAGCGTGACCACCGCGATGGACACCGCCAGCCAGCCCAGCATCAGCAGGGAGACGCCCATGGATAACCGCAGGTAGAACGGCATACAAAGCAGCGCCAGCAAGGTGCCGCCGTTAACCCAGTAGGCCGCCGCGCCTTCCAGGCCCAGCCACTGGCCGATGGGGATCAGCCAGAACAGCCCGAGCGTGGAGACAAAAATCGCCGGCACACAAAAAATGTGCACCCATTGATTCACCGGGTGGCGATGGCTGTCGCCGTAATCGTGCAGAAAAGTCGACAGATCACGCATGACAACACTCCTCTTGTTGTTTTAGGCAACACTAGCGACGCGGACGTCGGCAAACTTGTATGTAGCGGCTGGCGTTCCAGCGGCTGGCGACCCAGCGGCTGGGGCGCTCAGTCACCGCGCCGGCTGTCGTTCAGCGCCTGCAGCACCGCCCTGCGGGTCAGCAAGCCCACCAGCCGGTCACCGCTGTCCAGTACCGGGTAGATTTTCGGCTTCTGTTTCACCATCAGTCCGGCCACATCAACCACCGACTCGTCCTCGCGTACGGTGAGCGGCTGGTCGTGCATCAGCTCTTCCACCCGCAGCGACCCTTCCTGGTGATAGCTGGATACCAGCAAGTGGCGCAGGCAGTCCTGCTCGGAAACAAAACCGATTACCCGCTGGTCGCCGTCGACCACCGGCAGGCCGGTATAGCGCCCATTCAAGAGCGCCGCCACCACCGAGGTCATTTCGGTACCCGCCACCAAAGAGGGCGGGTGCCGCACCATCAGATCCCTGACCACTAACGAAGCCATTTTCCCATCTCCCAGTCACCGCCGCGATCATCACGTCCGTACCCCGACTATACACCGTGGCGGCGCGGATGACGCCCGCTCACAGCGTCCCTACAATGACGCGACACCATTAAAAAGGAACACACCATGGGGTTTTCGCGGCGGCACCGGTTTTACTTCGTCCTCGTGGCGTTATGGGTAACCGGTCCGGCACTCGCCGCCAGCGACGTCCAGTGCCAGCGCGAGCAGGCCGCGCTCAACCAGTGGCGCGAAGGGAACGAGCGCCTGGAGCAGCATCTCGAGCATCTGGACACGGCACTGGCCGGGGAACCGGTGGCGCCGGCGTCGCTCACCGATGCGCTGGGCGTCGCTCCCACCGGCGCCGCACCGCCGGCGTCCCGGGTACCGGCCGCCGTGGCCCCGGGCTGCGACGACCTGGCCCCGGAATACAAAGCGGTGCGCGAACGGACCCTGCGGCTCACCGAACAACGCCACGCAAAGCGGCAGGTCTGGTTTGAACTGACCGAGGCTCAGCGCCTCGCCCTGACCACCTGGCACGCGCTCTATCAGAACCTGGCCGGCGCCCCGACCGAGGGCGGCTCCGACGATTATCTGCGCGAACGTCTGGGCGGCCTGCTTGCCCTGACACCGCTCCTGCGCCGGGACCCGGCCGCCGCCCTGACCGCGCTGGACCGACTGGCGCGGCGCTCGGGCACGCCGCCCTGGGTGAGCGCCGCGGCCCCGGACCAGGAAATGCTCTGGCGCCGGCAAAGCGCGGAGGCGCAGCGCCAGGTGCTGGCCCTGAGGGCCAGTTTGTGGGACCAGGTGGGCAACCTGCCGGCGCTGGCGCAGCGCGGCGGGCCGGGCGCCGCGCTCTCGGTGATCGATCTGGAAACCGGGCTCGCCCTGGACCGGCTCTATCAGGCGTCTCAGCTGGCGTTCCAGGAAGGGCGCCTGAACGGCGAGATGCGCCGCTATCTGCCGCTGCTCAGCAACGCCCTGGCGCTGCTGCTGGGCATCGCCCTGTTCGCGGTGCTAATCCATCTCAGCCGGCGGGGCAAGAGCGCCCTGCTGTCGTTGCATGCGCGCGTCATGGAAGTCAGCGGCGGGCGCCGCTGGCTATGGTCGCTCAGCCGCCTGGTGGCGGGCGTGGCGCCGCTGCTGCCCTGGCTGATCCCGTGGTTCGCCCTGGACCTGGCGGAACCGGCCCTGCAAGCGCCCTCCACCCGCTTACTGCTGTGGTTGCTGCCGCTGGCTCGGCTGTATGTGGTGTTCGGCCTCACCTGGCTGATCGGCGAATGGCTGGTGTTGCGCGTGGCGCAGGGCGCCGGCACCTATCTGAACGGCGAACAGGCCAACCAGGCCGGCGAACGGGCGCGCCGCGTGGCGGTCTGGCTGATGCCGCCCTGGGCCCTGTTCCTGGCGGTGGACCAATTGCTTGGCTCCGGCCTGCTGCACGGCCTTACCGGGCTGCTCCTCGGGCTCTCGCTGTACGCCGCCGTCGGCCGACTGCTCCGGCAACGCAACGAGGACTACCTGGTGTGTCTGCAGAGCATTCTGCCCTCTCGCCTCGACCCTGTGACGGCCCGGCTGCTAGATAAGCGCCTGTTTTCCTGGACCGCGCCTTTATTGCTGCCGGTAGCCCTGGTGTATTTCGTGTATCGCTACCTGGACCAGCTTCTGGCCAGCTCGGATTGGTACCTGCGCCTCAAGGCGCGCTGGTTCCGAATGCGCGCGCAGAGCGGCGACGAGGAAGAGAAAACCGACGATGACACCCAACCTGCCCGGGCGTATCAGCAGTGGTTCGACGCCAGCCTGCCCGACGATGAACCGGCGCCCTTTATCGACACCGGCCTCACCGACGCCATGGAAAAGGCGATCCAGCGCTGGCGCGAGGACAAAACCGACGAGAACACGCTGTTGGTGGCCGGCGAGAAAGGCAGCGGCAAAAGCATGGCGGCGCGGCGCCTGACCCGTGCCTTGGAGAAAAGCGACGACGGCCTGCGGGTGGTGTCGGTGGCGGTGCCGCCCAAGACACTGACCCCGGAGGACGTCACGACACTGATCGCCGAGGCGCTGGACGAACCCCTTGATGACGGCCCCGCCAGCCTGGTCAAGAACGACGAACAACGCCGTCCCACCCTGCTGGTACTGGACGAAGCTCAGAATTTTTTCCTCGCCCGGATCGGCGGCCTGGAAGGCTGGCGCACGCTGTTGCGTTTAACCAACGCCCGCCTGGATAACCTGTTCTGGCTGGTGCTGCTCAACAATCAGAGCTGGGCGTATCTGTGCAATGTGTTCGGTCGGGAGTACCAGTTCCGCAATGTGGTGCGGGTGAAGCGCTGGGGCCAGAGCGAGATTCGCTCCTTGATTCTGTCGCGGCACCACCTTTCCGGGCAGACCCTGCGTTACGACGAAGTCCTGTTGTCCTCGCGGGGCCCCGAGGCGGGCAATGTGCGCAACGCCGAGCAGCGCTATTTCAGCCTACTGTGGGACGCCTGCCGCGGTAACCCGATGGCGGCACTGCGGCTGTGGCTGAGCTCGGTGAAAGTCACCCGCCGCCAGGTTCTGGTGGGGCTACCGGCCAAGCCACAGGGGGCCGCGGTGGAAAAGGCCGGCGAGAATCTATTGTTCGTGTACGCCGCCATCGCCACACACGAAAACCTGTCCAGCGGCGAGATCGTGGCCGCCACCGACTTGCCGGAGAACGTGGTGCGATACGCCCTTAAAGCGGGGTTCGACGCCGGCTTTATTCGACAAAGCGACGACGGCCGGTATCGGATGGTGCCGCTGTGGTACCACACCGTGATCAACCATCTGACCAGGAAGAATCTGCTCCATGAATGAAAGCGGCGATATTGTCACGGACCTGGCGGTGGTGGTGGATCTGTTCAACGCCTACGCCATTCTTTTGTTGGTGGCCGGCGGTTTCTGCCTGTGGGCGCTGAACTGGGGCATTCAAAAAGTCAGCGGCTCGTTGATGGATAAGGTCCCGGCGCGTCGCTTCCTGATCCTGCAGATCACCACGCTGATCGGTTTTCTCATTTACACCCTGGGCACCGGCGCGCTGATTGTCGGGGTACTCAACCCGCCCCGGGAATTCATGCTGGCGGCGGCCGGCTCGATCGCGGTGGCGCTGGGTTTCGCGCTCAAAGACGTGGCGGCCTCGCTGGTGGCCGGCCTGCTGTTGTTGTTCGACCGGCCGTTCCAGGTGGGCGACCGCATCAGTTTTGGCGACACCTACGGCGAGATCGTCGCCATCGGGCTGCGCGCGGTGCGCGTGCAAACCCTGGACGACAACCTGGTGACCATTCCCAACGCGCGCTTCATCACCGATGTGGTGGCGTCGGGCAATGCCGGCGAACTGGACATGATGGTGGTGACCGACTTCCATGTGTCGGTGCAAGCGGATCTGGAACGGGTGCGCGGCATTATCGAAGAGGTGATCGTCACCAGCCGCTATGCCTACCTGAAAAAACCGGTGACGTTCGCGATTGAAGAGGTGGAAATCGGGCACGCCCTGGCGGTGCGGTTCCGCTCCAAGGCCTATGTGCTGGACGTTCGCTACGAGAAAGCGTTTCAGAGCGATGTAGTGTTGCGGGTCACCGCGCTGTTCCGCGACCAGGGGATTCCCCGGCCACGGATACTGCGCGACTGAACATGGCGTTAGCGGGGCGGCGCCAGTTCAGGCCGGTCCAGCATCTCCGCCAACTGCGCCAGGGCGCGCTCGCGCACCGCGCGGCTGTCTTTCTTCTCCGGGTGGAACGACGGCTTGTAGTACGCCATGTAGGAGCGGCCCAGGCGGCGCAGCCAGCCGGGGCGGCCGAGCAACCAATTCAGGCCGTTGCCCACCGAGCGCAGGTCGCGCTTGTCGTCCATGCCCTGGCGCAGCTGGATGTAATGGAAAATGGTGAACCCGATGAATTCCACCGTGGTCAGCGCCATCTCCGAGGTGCGCACCCAGTAGCTGCCCACCTGGTCAGCGTACACGTCGAAGGCCACGGCCTTGTGTTCGCTTTCCTCCACCGCGTGCCACAACCACAGCGGCAGCATGCGCTCGTCCATGCCTTCCAGGAACTCCGGCTCCTCAAGCATCAGCTCGGCGAGCATGGCGGTGAAGTGCTCCAGGGCGCAGGTCTTGGCCAACTGGCGCTCCGGCGAAAACTTCTTGGCCATCCACTTCATGCCCTCATGAACGTAATCGTGCACCTTCTGAGTCGGCACACCCTTGCTCTCCATGAAGGTGTTGAAGTGCTCGTGCTCATTGCCGTGGTGCGCCTCCTGGCCGATAAAGCCTTTCACGCGCTCGCGCAGTTCGGGGTCCGTGATCCGCTTCTGGTAGTGGCGCACCGAGCGCACGAAGAAGCGCTCACCTTCCGGAAAGGTGCAGGACAACGCGGTCAGCAAAAGGGTCTTGAACTGATCGCCGGCGAACCAGTAGCGCGGCATGTCCGGGTCGAACTGGAAATCCATGCGCCGGGGCTGGATGTCGCTGCCGTTCGTACGTTGAGAGGTACGGCGCGGTGGGTTCGGCGAAACCGGGGCTTTGGCGTTCATAGCAATCATCTTCCCTGTTGCGGTGATCGCCGGCTGAGCGGCGATGCACGGGGACCTTGAGTAATGACCGTCAATATGGGCCAGCACACCCCGGACACTCCAGGGCCGGTTGTGCCATTTTTTTATCCGCCAGTGGCCCGCCCGGAGACCGCAACGGGGACGCATAAAAAAAGGCCGGCGGGGAGCCGGCCAATTGGGGAAGATCATGACGCGGGTTCGACCCGCAGAGCATTACGGTGAGCGCGTAATGGGGTTCAGGCGGTGGCTTTCAGCCAATCGCCCAGCTCGTCGGCGCCGCCGATGCGCTGGCCTTCGATGTACACCTGCGGGGTGGTGCCGGCGCCTGTGACGGCGGCCAGGGTGCTGTAGCTCAGGCCACGGTTACCCAACTCGATTTCTTCGAACTTGTAGCCGGCGTCGCGCAACTCACGCTTGGCGCGGGCGCAGTGCGGGCAGCCCGGCTTGGTGAAGATCGTCACTCGCTGAGGCAAGGACGCTTCGCCGTTGATGTGCGTCAGCATGGTGTCGGCGTCGGACACCTCGAACGGGTCGCCGGGTTTTTCCGGCTCAATGAACATCTTCTCGATTACGCCGTCTTTCACCAGCATGGAATAACGCCAGCTGCGCGGGCCGAAGCCCAGGTCCTGCTTGCCGACCAGCATGCCCATCTTCTCGCTGAATTCGCCATTGCCATCCGGAATGAAGCGGATGTTGTTAGCGTCCTGGTCGCCGGCCCAGGCGTTCATGACAAAGCCGTCGTTAACGGACAGGCACACGATCTCATCGATGCCATTGGCTTTGAACACCGGCGCCAGCTCGTTGTAGCGCGGCAGATGCGTGGACGAACAGGTGGGGGTGAACGCACCGGGCAGAGCGAACACCACCACGTTCTTGCCCGCGAACAGGTCCTTGGTGGTGACATCTTTCCACTCATTGCCTTCGCGGGTGCGGAAAGTGACTTCAGGTACGTTCTGACCTTCACGATTTTCCAACATTAACTACGTCCTCCTGTTCGGTACATCAAAATGTGGCTGATTGACGGGAACATAATAGCCACCGGCCCCTCATCAATAAAACGGATAGTCTCTATATATAAGATAGCCAATCACTATCAACCGCCCAGGTGGGCGGACAGCATCCAGGCGGCCTTCTCGTGGATCTCAATACGCTCGCTGGCGATCGCCGCCGTGCCCTCGTCCTCATGGCTGGCGGCCAGTTTAAGCACCTTATTGGCGCGCTCCGCCACAATGCGATGGTCGCCGGTGAGCGTTTCCAACATCTCCGCGGCGTCCGGATCGCCGTCCGCGTCTTTCACCGAGGACAGACGGGAAAAGGCGGCATAACTGCCCGGAGCCTTGTCACCCAGGGCGCGAATCCGCTCGGCGATCTTGTCCACCGCCGTGGCCAGCTCGGTGTATTGCTCTTCGAACAAAAGATGCAGGCTGTGGAACATCGGACCGGTGACGTTCCAGTGATAATTGTGGGTTTTCAAATAGAGCGTATAACTCTCCGCGAGCAGTTTGCTCAACTCTTGAGAGACTTCTTTACTGTGTTCAATCATGGTGCTCTCCTTCGCGGTGGATACTGGACACGCTAAGCGTCTGTGTCCGGGACCGCGAACTCATTTTCTGTATACTCCTTATAGCTTGATGCAATACACGCTGGAATGGCGACATCCAATAAGCGCGAGGCTCCTCTATGACGGCACCTTCCACGTCCTCCGCGTCTTCGGCCGCGGAGCAGGCGGACTATCCTCTGGTGGAGGAGGTGATCAACAGCCTTACCCATGCGATCGGCCTGCTCCTGAGCATCGCCGGCACCTCGGTGCTGGTGGCGTCGGTCAGCGTCCAGGGCGATCCCTGGAAGATCGTCTCGTTCAGTGTGTTCGGCGCCAGCCTGGCGTTGCTGTACGGCGCCAGCATGCTCTACCACGGCAGCCGCCAACCGCACTGGCGGGCGGCCTACAAGATGCTGGACCACTGCGCCATTTTCGCGCTGATCGCGGGCACCTATACGCCGTTTCTGCTGGTCAACATGCGCGGCACGGTGGGCTGGACCCTGTTCGCTGTGATCTGGGGGCTGGCGTTCACGGGCATCGTGCTGAAGCTGCGTTTCGGCAACCGTTACAAGCTGGCGCGGGTGGGGATCTATCTGGCGATGGGCTGGCTGGTGATGTTCGCGTCCGGGGAATTAATCAATACGGTCAGCCCGCTGGGTTTCTGGCTGCTGCTTGCCGGCGGCATCACCTATACCGCCGGCGTGGTGTTTTATCTGGCCAACCGGCTGCCGTACAACCACGCCATCTGGCACCTGTTCGTGGTGGGCGGCAGCGTGTGCCACTTCTTCGCGATTTACTACGCGGTCCTGCCGGCCTGAAGCGTTTTAGAGCAGCGCTTCGATGTCATCAGCAAGCTTTTCCGGCTTGTCCTTCGGCGCATAGCGCTTAACCACCTTGCCATCGCGGTCGACCAGGAACTTGGTAAAGTTCCATTTGATCGCCTCGGTACCGAGCAGGCCCGGCGACTCCGATTTGAGAAACTTGAACAGCGGGTGAGCGTTATCCCCGTTCACATCCACCTTCTCGAACATCGGAAATGAAACGCCGTAGTTCTTTTCGCAGAAAGCGCCTATTTCCGGCGCCTCACCGGGTTCCTGGCGACCAAACTGGTTGCAAGGAAAACCGAGCACTTCCAATCCGCGGTCGGAAAAGTTGGCGTACAACTTCTGCAGCCCTTCGTATTGCGGCGTGAAGCCGCACTTGCTGGCGGTGTTCACCACCAGTAGAACCTTACCCTTGTAGTCGGAGAGGGGCTTTTCCTCACCGTTGAGCGTGCGTGCCTTGTAGTCGAAAAGACTCATGGACCTTCTCCTTATTAAAGGGCCGCAACGTCGGCGGACGATGTAGCCCGCCGACCCGGTGGTGCGGCTAGTCCGAGTATAGCGCGTCCACCACCGCTTTCGCGGTGACTTCGCTGGAGGGTGGATTCTGGCCGGTCACCAGGCGCCCATCGGTCACCACCTGGGCCTCGAACTTGCCCTTGTTGTGAATTTCCGCGCCCAGCTCCTGGAGGCGGGTTTCCAGCAGGAACGGCATCACCTCGTCGAGGCCCACTTCCCGCTCCTCTTCATTGGTGAAGCAGCTCACACAGCGGTTCTTGACCAGCGGCACACCGTCTTCGTCACGCACGCCCACCAGGGCCGCGGGGCCGTGACAGACCGCGCTGACCACGCCGCCCTGGGCCCAGGTACGCTCCAGAACGCCGGCCACCAGGGGGTTGTCCGGCATGTCGAACATGGCGCCGTGGCCACCGGGCACGAACACCCCGACGAAGCCGTCTTCCCAGATTTCCTCCAGGGGGCGGGTGTTCTCCAGCTCGGCGATAGCGTCCTTCCATTGCTCTTTCTGATCATCGTCCGGCACCGAACGCGGGTCGATCGGCACCTTACCGCCGGTGGGGCTGGCGACACGCACCGGCACGTTGTTGTCGCGGAAAATCTGGTAGGGAATCGCGAACTCTTCCAGCCAGAGACCGGTCTGTTGCCCCTGACCCATCTGTGATGCGCTGGTGACCAGCATCAGAAGTGGCTTGTCCAAATTCATAGTGGCTCCTTGTCGGTAACTCTGTCGCTCGATGTCCGCTGCCCGCGAGAGGGGCCGCCGTCGGCCAGATTCCACTTGACGCTGACAGACGCGGCATCAAGATGTGATGAACTTTAATCGCCGCTCCTCACAGCGTGGGGGCGGCCTTCCCCATTTCAACAACCGGCCCCGGACGGATACTCAAACCATGAACTGGGAACAATTGCTCAACAAGGGCCGCCTGGGACACCGCGACGCCAAAGACGAAACCGGCCGCACCGCCTTTTTGCGTGACCATGACAAGATCATCTTCTCCGGCGCCTTCCGGCGCCTGGCGCGCAAAACCCAGGTGCACCCGCTGGCCACCAACGACCATGTGCACAACCGGCTCACCCACTCCCTGGAGGTGTCCTGCGTGGGCCGCACCCTGGGCATTCGTGTCGGTGAACGCCTGCACGCCCTCGGCCACCTGCCGGAGGCCGCCGGCGCCACCGACCTGGGCGACATCGTGCAGTCGGCCTGCCTGGCCCACGACATCGGCAACCCGCCGTTCGGCCACACCGGCGAGCGGGCGATCCGCGCCTGGTTCCAGGAGCGCGGCCAGCGCTATCTGGACCTGCTCACGCCGGAGCAGCAGTCCGACCTGATCTACTTCGAGGGTAACGCCCAGGGTTTCCGCATCCTCACCAAGAGCGAATACCATCAGTACGACGATGGCATGCGCTTGACCTACGCCACCCTGGCGACATTCCTGAAGTATCCGTGGCTGTCGTCCCGCGCCGCTGAAGGCGGCCTCAAGCCGGGCAAGTACAGCGCCTTTCTGTCCGAGGCCGACGCCTTCCAAGAGGTGTGCGCGGCCACCGGGCTCCGGGAGCTGGCGCCCGGTCGCCATTGCCGCCACCCGCTCGCCTATCTGATGGAGGCGGCCGACGACTTCTGCTACGCCATCATTGATCTGGAAGATGGGCTGGAGATGGATCTGCTGCACTGGGACGAGGTCTACGCCCTGCTGCAGCCCGCCCTGCCGGACAACAACGAAGTGCGCCGCCTGGTCCATTCCGAGCTGCGCGACGGTCGCAAAGCGGCGCTGCTGCGGGGCAAGATCATCGAGCGCTTTATCGAGGCCGGGGTCGAGGCCTTCGTCGCCAACCATGAGGCCCTGCTGGCCGGCGACATGGAAGGCGACCTGCTGCACCACTGCGAACCGGCGGTCTACGACGTGGTGGAAAACGCCAAGCAACTGGCGCGCGGCAAGGTGTTCGAGCACCCGCGCAAGATCGAGCTGGAGATCGGCGCTTTCGAGGTGATGGGCGCCCTGCTGGACGGCCTGATCGAAGCGTCGCTGTCCCACGCCCGTGGCGCCACGCGCAACTACCGGCACGAGCGCATCATCGATCTGATCGGCCGCCACAGCTTCCCGGACGGCCTGGCGGACATGGACGAACAGGAACGGCTCTACCAATGCATCATGCGGGCCCTGGATTTTCTCGCCGGCATGACCGACAACTACGCCACCTATCTGGCCAAACAATTCTCCGGCATGGCGGAAACGCGCTACTAAGGCGCTGCTGAGGCGCCGCTAGAGCCGCAGCGCTTCGAGCTGCTTGTTGAGGGCCTGACGGAACTCGTCCGGCTGCTCCCAGTGGGGGAAATGGCCGGGGTAAGCCAGCACCGTGTCACTGACCCGGCCGGCGCAACGCTGGCGGGCGACGTCCGGGATCATCTCACCGTTGATCGCGAATAGCGGCGCGCTCACGGCCGCGAACGCGGGCTCCGGGTTCCAGCGCAACAGGTCGCCCCATAGCGGCAGCATCTTGTCCGGGGCCGTGGACGCCATCTGTGCGCCGAGCGCCTGTTTCAGGTGCTCCGGCATGGCGTCGGAGGTGTTGGCCTCCACCAGCCTGCCCACCGCCGCCGGGAAATCCTCGTGGAAGCCGCGCTCGATGCCGGCGGCATCGCCCTCTGACAGATCGCCGTAGGGAATGATGAAGGTGTCGACGAACACCACGGCGGCCACGAATTCCAGCAGCGCCGCCGCCTCCAGCGCCACCGCGCCGCCCATGGAATGGCCCACCAGCACCACCCT
>JBFJUC010000006.1:0-25614 GCA_041624875.1 Alcanivorax sp. | reverse complement strand
TACGCGCCCGGGGCCGGGCGCGCATCGGATGGTACGCAAGGGGAGGAAATTCAACAAGATGGACGATCAGGGGCAGGCACCCACCTGCCACACGGTGCCACCATCGGTGCTGTACAACGAGGTGGATCCCCAGGTGGAACCGGCCATCGGCTGGTCACTGCCCTGGGCGAAGTAATCCGGGGTGTAATAGTTCCCGGTGCTGTACGCCCGTCCGGCGGTCTTGTGGTAGTAGTTGTAGGTGGTTTCCGCCTGACAGCCGTCGTCCGGATCGGTGGGTGGATCACCGCCGTCGTCGCCGCCATCGTCACCCCCGCCACTGCCGGAACAGGCCTGAACCGGACCCACGCAGCTGGCGTCGCCGTCCTGCCACTGGCACTGGCCGCCGGTGTCGATTTCGTTCAGCTTGAACGCGGCGGTGCTGTATTCCAGGTAGCAGTTGGCGTAGTTGGTGTAGTCCAGACGGCCGGCACTGATGTGCTGGTCCAGGGTCGCCACCTGGCCGGCGTCGATCACGAAATCGATCTGGTCGCTGGCGCTCAGGCCGCCCTGGTCCTCGGCCACCACGGTGGCGCTGTTGGCGCCGCCGGACAGGCCGCAGGCGCGGGCGGTATAACGCACGCCGTCCAGCTCGGCGGCGGTGGCCCCGGTTGAGAAGGTCACCGTGACACCGGCCAGGTCCTGATTCTCGTCCACCACTTCACCGCTGATGGTGGCGCACTGACCGTCCAGGCTGACGCCGATATCACTGAGCACCGGCGCGCTCGGCGGCGGCTCCGGGCCGACCCGCACGGTGTTCACGGTGGGTTCGCTTTCTCCGTCGTTGTTATCGATGGCGATCACCGCCACCGAATAAAGACCGTCGGCGAGCGTCGAGCTGGTGGTTTGGAAAAAGCCGCTGCCATCGACCCCGGTGGTGAGGCTGTCACCGCCGCCGTCGAGGCCGTCGATAACGATATCAACGCGGCTCACGGTACCGTCCTCATCGTCGGCGTAACCGCTCACCTGAATGCGGTCGCCGTCCGGCGCGGCACTGACCTGAGACAGCGAGGGCGCCAGATTACGGTCGACCCGGGCATTGTTGTTGCTGAAGAACTCACCCAGATAACGGGCGTAGTTGATGCTGGCACTGCCGATGTAGCTGCCGGAGGCGCCCTGGCCACCGGACCAGGAATGGTCCAGGCCGTTCAGCCACAGCATCGACACGCGGCCATCCTGCCACAGGTACTCTTCCGCGCTGCCGCCGTCCTGGTTCAGCGTGTTGCTGCCGGACAGCTCGCTGACACCGTAGAGCCCGGCCATGCCCTCGGCGTTCTGCCGGTTGTAGCAGGTGTTCACGGTGGTGTCCGCGTCGCCGTGGGCGATGGACGCGACCTGGGTGTCGAAGGCGCTCTGGTAGGCGCCGCCCAGGTTGCGACAACGGCTTTCCACGTCGGCCTGTTCGCAGGGACCAATAGCGCCGCTGGAGCTGGTGCCGACGCTGGGTCCGGCACTCACGCCGACCCCGGCGAACACGTCCGGCGCCAAACAAGCGGTGGTGTTGGCGAAGCTGGCCCCGGAGGACAACCCGGCGATATACACCTGATTGGGGTCGATGTCGCGACCGCTGTCCGAGGACAGTTCGTTGGCCAGGTCGATCAGATTCTTATAGTCGCCGGCACTGCGGGACTTGGTGCCCTGCCAGTAGGACCAGCAACTGAAGCCGGCTTTGTTCATGGCGTCCGGCACCGCCACCACCATGCCGTATTCCTCGGCGGCGGTTTCCAGGTTGGCGGTTTTGTAGGCGTTGATGGATTGAGTGCAGCCGTGCAGCACCACCAACAAGGCTTTGCCAGTGCCGACCGGGGAATGGCTATCCGGGGTGTAGAGATGGACGTTGTTAAAGCCGCCCAGCGACAGATTATCCTGCCAGGCGCCGGCGTGTGCCGGGCCGGCGAATAACGCCAGGCTTAGAACGGTCGATAGTATGGCGCCCGGAAAGGCCGCCAAAGCCTTGATTTTCATCGTTATTCTCCCGTTTGTCATTGTTATGCATCGGACTATTCATCGCCCGATGAATAAAAACTCTACATCCGTTGAATATTCAGCGTCCAGTGCTGCCGGGAGACGAAATGTATAATCTTTGAACAGAATCACTTTCCGGGTAGCGGCGGCGGCACCGACTGGTAACGTAGCCGGATGCTTGTACGACACCGTGTTTATCTCATCTCCGCCGGCCTTATCGCCGTCCTGGTGGCCATCGGCGCCACCCTCCCCAACCGCTTCCGGGACGTGGCCGAGGCCACCCTCAACACTCTCGGGCACTATTTCGGCTGGTTCTACTTGATCAGTACCTTCGTGTTCGTGATCTTCCTGCTGGCGCTGGCGATGAGCCGCTACGGCAAGATCCGCCTGGGCCCGCAAGACTCCACCCCCGAGTACGGTGTATTTTCCTGGTTGAGCATGCTGCTCTCCGCCGGCTTCGGCGTCGGCCTGGTGTTCTACGGCATGGCCGAACCGATCCAACACCTCACCGAACCACCCCATGGGCAGGCGGAAGCGGGCACGGCGCAGGCCGCCACCCTGGCCATGCAATACAGCTTCTTCCATTGGGGTGTCAGCCAGTGGGCCGCGTTCTCCCTGGTGGGCCTGATCATCGCCTTCTTTCAGTTCCGCAAGAATCGCCCTGGTTTGGTCTCCACCATGGTGGAGCCGGTCACCAAGGACCTGCCGCAACGGCGGCTGATCTCCGATTCGCTGGACGTGCTGGCGGTCATCGCCACGGTGATGGGCGTGGCCACCTCACTGGGGCTGGGCGTGCTGCAAATGAACGGCGGGCTGGAAACCGTGTTCGGCTGGCCGGATAACCTGTGGAGCAAGGTCGCCATCCTCGGTGCCATGTTCCTGTGCTACATGGCGTCGTCCTACAGCGGCCTGGACAAGGGCATCCGTCTGCTCAGTAATCTCAACATGGCCCTGTGCCTGGGCTTTATGGGCTACATGCTGTTCACCGGCCCCACGGTGCTGATCCTGGATAACTTCGTGAACGGCCTGGGCGCCTACCTGGGGAACTTCGTCAGCATGGCGCTGAACATCCCACCGTTCGAGAAATCCGACTGGATGAACCGTTTCACTTTGTTCTACTGGGCCTGGGTGATTGCCTGGTCGCCATTCGTGGGCACCTTCGTGGCCCGTATATCCCGCGGTCGCACCATCACCGAGTACGTCCTCGGCGTGCTGCTGGTGCCGCCGCTGCTGGCCTGCGCCTGGATCGCCGTGTTCGGCACCACCGCCCTGGACCTGCAGCTCAACGGCGGCGTCGACCTGGCCGGCGCGGTGTCCGATAACGTGGCCAACGGCCTGTTCATGATGTACGAGGTGTTACCGCACAGCACCTTCCTGTCGGCCATCACCATGGTGATTCTGTTCGTGTTCCTGGTGACCTCGGCGGACTCCGCCTCTTACATCGTCTCGCAGATGACCGACCACGGCTCGCTCAACCCGCCGCTCTACAAACGGCTCACCTGGGGCGTACTGATCTCCGCGATCTGCATTACACTGATCGTCGCCAGTGGCCTGCGCGGGCTGCAATCCGCCAGCCTGGTGGCCGCGCTGCCCTTCGCGGTGGTGCTGTTTCTGATGATGGGGGTGCTGATGTGGGAGCTGCGCGCGGACCGCCGCGCCATGCTGATCGAGTTGTTCCACCGCAACGACGACACGCCGGTGGGCGCGGATCTGTTCGAGGCCGACGACTTCTCCGACCTGACCACCGAGCAACGCATCCGGCGGCGCATGCCGATCCAGCGCCGCCGCTGATTCTTCCTGTGTTCGGCGCTCCGGATCCGGGACGCGGTGCAATGGTGGTGCCTTCCGGGATCGCTCAAGCCTTCCATGGGCGCTCTCATTTGGCCATCCCTGGCCAAATAGGTCCCTCCAGGCACCACCATTGCCCCACTCACTTTGCAGCGTCACCGCCACGGGTCATAACACCGACCGGACCTTTCTACGGAGCTCGGTTTGTGGGAGCGGGCCCAGCCCGCGAAAGGGAGCGAAGCTCCCGGCAGGATGCCAGAGACCTATCTGACAGCAGCACAAACACCACCTCCGTAGAAAGGTTCGGCGCCAGCGATAACCCGGGGCGCCGGAATCTTTCCACTAAGCGGGTCTGTGTTCTGCCCTTCCGGGACCCTGGAGAACAGGACGTTCGACAGGGAGCGTACAGGGACGTATTCACAGCGTTCCCGGAAGGGCAGAACACAGACCCGCGCCCCCTGCTGGAGAGAACCCTCAGCGGGTGAAGGCGGTGACGGCGTCTTCGACGGCGTGGTCGCCGGACAGTAGATCGAATTCGCGGCCGGCGGTGGCCGGGTTTTCGAGCACCGCCTGCAGCACCGCCGCCACGTCCCGGCGGGGGATCTCGCCAAAGTCCTCGAAGCGCTCGGCGAGGCGCACTTGGCCGGTGCCGTCGTCCTCGGTGAGTTTGCCGGGCCGTACGATCGTGTAGGCCAGTTTGCTGGCGCGCAGGTGGTTATCGGCGGTCTGTTTGGCGACAAAGTAGTGGCGCATTTTTTCCGGGCCGCTGTCCGGCTCATCGGCGCGCATGGAGCTGACGATCACGAACCGATCCACGCCCATGTCCTCGGCCTGGTCGATCAGATTGATGGCGCCGTTCTGGTCCACATCCACGGTTTTTTCCGGTCCGGTATGGGGACCGGAACCGGCGGTGAACACCACCGCGTCGCAGGTGATCAGCGCCGCCCGGCAGTCGCCCTCCAGATCCGCCACCACCACTTCGTCGGCGCCCAGTTGGCGCAGCTCCCATTCCTGGGCGGGGTCGCGCACCATCGCCCGGCAGATATGGTCACTGCTCGCCAGGCGACGCACCAGATGGCGGCCAATCTTGCCGTTGGCGCCGGCAATCAGGATTTTCATCAAGGTCTCCTTCACTCCGGTGGGCTCTCACCCTAGGAGGATGGGGACGCCACAGCAAGCTTCAAGCCACAGCCCGCAACAGGCGGCTCACCAGCGCTGCGGCACGCGCTGGATGCGGCGGGTGTCGTAGCCACGGTCGGCGGCGATCTGGATAAGCCGCTGCACAGTGTCTTCGGACAGTTCCGGCTGGCGGGCCATGATCCATAGATAGTCACGCTTCTGGCGGCCAATGAGGGTGGTGCGGTAGGCGTCGTCCACATACAGCACGCGGTAGTCGGCGCGGAACGGCCAGATAAAGCGCATGCCCCAGATGGCGTTGCTTTGGTCGCTGACGAAGCCGGTGGGCGTCATGGTTTTGCGTTCGCCGTCGAAGCTGTCTTCGTTGAACGCAAAGGTGACGCCGATCTTGTGCTCGTCGAGGCGCTGGTAGCTTTCCACCGCGTTATGGGCGCCTTTTTCCGGCGGCGTGGGGATGTTGGCGATCACATACCAATCGCCCATGAAACGATCCAGGTCCAGGTCATCCACGGTCTCCACCGGCGGACGGTCCGGACTTAATTGACAGGCGGCCACCAGCGCGGCGGCGGCGAGAATCACGATGACGGTACGCATGGCATCTCCTTGGCTGCACGCTCAGTGTCGGCGAGCCTCGGCGAATGGCGGGTGAAGAAAGAGCCTGAGGAAGGTCAGTGATCGCCCAGGACCTTGAAGCGGCGTTGCAGACGAAAGCCCTGGTCGTCCACCAGCGTCAGGGTGTGCCAGCCCGGCGAGGCCCGCAGCGCCCACTCATGGAAGTGGTCGGTGCGGCCCAGGTAGCGGTCGTCCAGGTGCCAGAACAGGCTGGCGCCAGGCCGTTCGTGCACCACCCGGAACACCGCCCGGCCACGCTCGCCGCCCAGCTCCCGGGGTATGAACAGACCGGCGCCGGCGTGGGGATAAATCACCGCCATGGGCGGCGTGGTGTCCAGGGCCCGGGCACCGGCGGCGCAATCCGCGCGCCAGGCCGGCAGTGGACGGTAGGCCGGGTGCCGCTGGCGGTAGAACCAGGCCTGAGCGGGCGGCAGCACGAACCAGTCCCGCGAGCGCATGTTGGCCACCGATTCGCAGCCGCTGTGCACGCGCTGACCGTTGGCGTCCAGGTGCACGCGGCGGTGGTGCGGAGTGACGGTCTGGAAGTGGCTGTGCAGGGGCGCCAGCACCGCCTCCGACCGGCAGCGGCCACCGGCCAGATAGCCGTCATCGACACAGGCGCGCACGGTTTTCAGATCGTTGAGCGGCGGCGCCGGCCAGGGCTCGATACCAAGCAGGCTGAACACATCCAGCATCAAGGGCGCGGCAGTGTCCGCGCCGCCCAGGTGCGGTGCCGGCTCGCCGTTGCCGTTGCCGGCCCACACGCCCACCGTATAGCGGCCGTTGCTGCCGATCGCCCAAGCGTCGCGCAATCCATAACTGGTGCCGGTTTTCCAGGCGATCGGCTGGCTGGAGCGGTACAGCCGCCATTGCCGGGCGGTGCCGGGGCGCGCCACTTCGCGCAGGGCGTCCAGGGTCAGCCAGGCGGCGCCGGGGCTGATCGGGAACGGCGCCGCCACCGGGTGTACGCCGGACAACAGCGCCGCCGGCGGCGCGGCGCCGTCCCGGGCGGTGGCGATCAGCCGGGCGTAAATGCCGGTGAGTTCCATCAAGGTGCCTTCCGCGCCGCCCAGCACCAGGGTCAGCCCGTAGCCGTCGGCGGGCCGGAACAGGGTGGTCATGCCCAGCGCCCGCAGCTGATCGTGGAAACGGCCCACCCCGTAGCGGCGCAGCATGCGCACCGCCGGCACGTTCAGGGAACGGGCCAGGGCCTCGTGGGCGGGCACCGCGCCCCGGTATTCCCGGTCGAAATTTTCCGGGCTGTAGCCGCCATAGTTGGTGGGCAGATCCGACACCAGCGTGCCCGGCAGCAGCTGCCCGGCGTCCAGCATCGAACCGTACAGCAGCGGTTTGAGCACACTGCCGGTGGAGCGCGGTCGGGCGGCGATGTCCACGGCGGCGCCGTAGATAAGCGGGTCGCCGTGATTGACGTTGCCCAGGTAAGCGCGCACCGCCATCGCCCGGTGATCGATCACCACCACCGCCAGGTTGTGCACGCCCTGGCGCCCCAGCCGCTGGCCGTGGTGGTCGGCGAGATCGCGCACCCGCCGTTGCAGATCCGCGTCCAGGGTGGTGCGCAACAGCGGCGCGCCGCCGGCGGCGGTGAGCGTATCCAACAACCGGGGCGCCAGCGACGGCAGCGCCTGGACCCGGGGCAGCGGCTCAAGACGCGCCAGGGCCAGGTCGTCCCGGTCCAGGGCGCCCTGCTCGCGCAGCGTTTCCAGCAGCCGGTCGCGCTTGGCGCGCAGCCGCTCCCGGTCGCGCCCCGGGTGGATCAGCGCCGGGCTGTTGGGCAGCACCGCCAGCAACGCGGCTTCCGCCCAGCTGAGCTGTTCCGGCGGCCGCTGAAAGTAACGCCAGGCGGCGGCGCGCAGGCCCACGGTGTTGCCGCCGAAGGGGGCGCGGCTGGCGTACTGGCGCAGGATCTCGTCCTTGTCCAGGTGCCACTCCAGTTGCAGCGCCGCCACCGCCTCGCGGGCTTTTTCGGGGAAGGTGCGCGGCGGGTCGGCGCGCAGCAGGCGGGCCAGTTGCATGGTCAGGGTGGAGCCGCCGCTGACCACCCGGCCGGCGGCCAGATTGTCGCGGGCGGCGCGCAGCACCGCCAGCGGGTCCACGCCGGGGTGTGCGTAGAAGCGACGATCCTCGAAGGTGAGCAAGGCCCGGCGGTACTTGTCCGGCACCCGGTCCACCGGGGCGAAGCGCCACTGCTGGTCGGCGGCGATGCGCGCCGCCAGCGGCCGCCCCTGCCGGTCCAGCATCAGGGTGGCGTAGTCGGTGGCCGTCAGCGCGGCGGGCAGCGGCGCGAACTGCAGAAACGCCAGCGCGGCCAGCAGCGCCAGGGCGGCGCCGGCCAGCGGCCACCGCCAGCGGCGGCCTGCGAAGCGCCCCTTAATCGCGGATCACCTCCACCCACTGGCCGGTATTTCGGGCGCGGGTATCACCCTGATACATGGCCTCCACCTGCCAGCCCGGCAAATAGAACCGGCCCGCGAAGGTGGCGTTCAGCCCCAGGGTGTACTCGCGCGCCTCGCCGGCGGCCAGCGAGAAGTAACTGAGCACGCGGTCGTCGCGGATATCCCGGTACTCCAGCGGTGCCGCCTGTTCATCGCCGGCCAGACGGCTGTCGGTGATCTGCCAGCCGGACGGGATCACCTGGGTCAGGGCCAGGTGATCCAGGTCACGGCCGCTGCTGTTGATGACGCGCACCCGGGCGCGGAAATCGGTGCCCTGGGACAGGCTGGCCGGGTTCAAGGGCCGGCCGTCCAGGGTCAGGAAGCGGGCCTCCAGACCGAGCCCGCGGGCGGCGGCCTGTTCCTGGCCCGGGGCCGGCGTGCCCCGCGTGGTCACCGAGGCGAACAGGCGGCGTTCGCTGTCGTTGCGCACCGACACTTCGGCGCCCTCGCCTCCCAATGACAGTGCCTGACGGAACACCGGCGCCTGCGACTGGATTTGCTGCCAGTCGCCGTCGCCCTGGCGCCACGCGAACCGATAGCCCTCACCGGCGTCGCCGGAGCCGGCGAAGCGGGCCATGGCCATCAGCGCCCAAGCGGTGCTCTGGGTGGAGTACCACTGCTGGGAGGCCAACTGCCCGGCGATCGCCTCGGCCTGACGCCAGGCGCCGTCGCTGTCGCCGCGGGCGTCGCGCACCAGCAGCTCGATGGCCTGGTCACGCAGCGTCGAGCCGTAGGTGGGGCCGGGTCGTTGGTACTCCGAGGGTGTATCGGCGCCGGCGATCAGCTCCCCCGCCACGTCGTTGAGGCCCATCCGCTGATAGGCGGCGGCCAGCAGCCAGCGCGCGGCCTGGTAGCCGGGCTGGCGGCTGTCGGCGTCCGCCTGGGCGGACAGCGCTTCACGCAGGCGGTTCTGGCCCCCCACCTCGGGTTCCCCGGCCAGCGCCAGAGTGTAAAGGCGGTAGGCCTGACCGGCCCACTGCCAGGGCTGCCCGCCCGGGTTGCGTCCCAGGCGGCGCTGATAGTCGGCCCAGTTCTCCAGCATGCCGGCGGGTACCGCAAAGCCCTGGCGTCGCGCTTCCAGCAGGAAGTGGCCGGCGTACGAGGTGCCCCAGTCGTCGGCCACGGCGGCCCCGGGCCAATAGGCGAAGGCGCCATCGCCGAGCTGGAAGCGGCGCAGCCGCTCAATGGCCGCTTCCACATTGCTCTGAATACGCCCGCGCTGTTCATCATCGAGCGCGATCAGCCGCGACAGGTATAACTGCGGCAGGGCCGCCGACACGGTCTGCTCGACGCAGCCGTGGGGGTAGCCGATCAGGTAGTCCAGGCGCCGCTCCAGACCCATGGCGGGCAAGCTGCTCACGGTCAGCCGGCTTTGGTTGGTGCCCGGCAGGCCGTGGGCACTGTGCCGTTGCGACCAGGTCTCGCCGGCCGCCAGCAGGCGCCCGGCGTCACGGACGGTGGGCGGGTTGGCGGCGCGCACCGGCAGGTGCACGGTTTCGCTGGCGCGGTAGCCCTCGCCCTCATGGTCCTCGGCGCGGGCGGACACGGTCACGGTGGCGGTGCCGGTGCGCTCGCCGCTCTTCAGGCTCAACTCGGCGATCCGTTCGCCGCTGTCCTGGAAGTCCAATTCGGCGGCCTGCTCATCCGGGTCGTCGCTTAACGAGATCGGGCCCTCCACCTCGGCGGTCACCGTCACCGGGCCCAGGCCGTCCTCGGCGGCGAACAGGGTCACCGGCAGGGCCAGGGTTTCGCCCGGCCCCAGCACCCGGGGCAAGGACGACAGCAGAGTCAGCGGCTGGCTGACGGTGACGTCTTTCTCCGCCTCGCCATAGGCGTGGCCGTCACCGGCCACCACCATCACCCGCACCTGGCCCATATAGGCGGGCAGGTCGATGTCATGCTCGGCGGTCTCGCCCTTGGCCAACTGGAACGGGCCGCGAAACCGTACCACCGGTGGGAAGCGACGGCGCTGTTGCTCGCTGCCATCGCGGAGCGCGTCGGAGCCGCCCAGCGCCAGCATCTGATCCAGCTCGCCGCTGTAGGCGCCGACCACCTGATCGAACAGATCCCAGGTGAGCACGCCCAGCGCCTCACGCTGGTAGAAGGCTTGGTGCGGTCGCGGCGTGGCGAAGCCGGTGATGCCCAGCAGGCCCTCGTCGACCACCGCCAGGGTGTAGGTCATGGGCCGCCCGCGGCGTTCGGACACCGCCACCGACAGGGTGCTTTCCGGGCGCACTTCGCTCTCGGCGCGGATGTCCGGCATCAGGCGGGTGGCCGGGTCGTCCACCAGCAGCGGCGCGATGCCGTACAGGCGGATGGGCCGGTCGTTGTCGCGTCCGGCGTGCGGCTGCAGCAGCGCCACATGGACGTACACATTGGGCGCCATGGCGGCGGTGACCGGCACCTCCAGGGTCAGGGTGTCGCCCTGGTCGCCGGCGTCCAGCCAGTAGTGATCAAGCACCCGGGCGCCGTTTTCCAGGCTCACCAGCAGGCGGCCCTGGCCACTCACCGGCACCTGCACGCGGGCGGTGTCGCCCACCTGATAGCGCTCCCGGTCGGTGCTCAGCGACAGCCGGGTGGCGGCGTCGCCCTGGGCGCCCCGCTCGCCGCTCCAGCCCAGGTAGACGGTGCGGCTGACACAGTGGCGGCCGTCGCTCTGGCAGACCCGCAGCAAGTGACGGCCCCACTCGTAATCGGCGCCGGCCAGGGTCCATTGGGCACGTCCGTCGGCGTCGGTGGTGAGCGTGTCCTGGCGCAGTTTTTCCGTGTGCGGGTCGCTGATGAAGTTGGTCAGGTTGTCGTCGCCGCGGTCCCACCACCAGCGCCAGTCGATGCGATACAGGCTCAGGGTCAGGTCGCGGCCGGCCTCGGGTTTGCCGTCCCGATCCAGCGTCAGAAGGCCGATTTCGTGGTCCCGGTCGCGGTCCAGGGCGCCGCCCCAGCCGCCGCCTTCCGGCACGCGCAGGCCCACCCAATGCTGGTAGGGGCGCACCGGCACCCGGCGCACCTGGGTGCTGTAGTCACCGCTGTTTTCGAACACCCGGGTGGTGAGCGTGGCGGCGGCCATGCCCGGCGGGGTCAGCTCCGGCAGGTCGAGCGGGAAGCGTGCGTCGCCCTGACCGTCGAGCTTGCCTTCGAAGGCGGTGAAGGGCTCGGCGCCGAGGCTGCGGGTGGGGTCGTCGAAGGCGAAACCGTCGTAGCCTTCAAAAGTGGTGGCGGCGTTGCTCAGGCTCGCTTTCACGTCCGCTTTCAGGCCGCCGGCGCGGGCGCCGTTGAGCCACCGGCTGTGCAGGGTCACCGGGTTGGCGGTGCCGGCGTCCAGGGCGTCGGGCAGGTCCAGATTGATGCTCAGCCGGTTGGGTTTGATCGCCTCCACGCGCAAACGGGTGTCGAAGTAACGCTCGCCGATCCGCGCCACCGCGCGCCAGTTGCCGGTGGGCGCGTCCTCGGCGGTGCCCAGGGTGAAGGTGTAGAACTGGCCCACCGGCTCGCTGTTGCTGTATTCGGCCACCTTGTTACCGCGCGGGTCGAACCAGTCCAGGGTCAGCGGGTGGTCGTCGGGAATACGATTGTCCGGGTCGTCGAGGATAAAGGTGAGATGGATATCGTCGCCCGGGCGCCACACGTCCCGCTCGCCGTAGAAGAAACCCTTGAGGCCGTCACGCACCCGCTCGCCGCCGGTGTTGAACTGGTTGGTGGGCAACGCCTGATTGCGCGCCAGTTTCAGGTAGCCGCGGTCGTCGCCGAGGTGGGCGACCAGATAGAACGGCGTGCCGTCCACGCCCAGGGTGGCTTCGCCGTCGCTGTTGGTGGTGCCCTCGGCGAGTTGCTGATGCTGGTAGTTATGCACGCTGACACGCACATTGCTGGCCGGGGCGTTGCTGTCCAGGTGGGTGGCCACCACGATCAGCCGGTCGTCCTCGCCCTGCTTGGCGATCAGTCCCAGGTTGGAGGCCAGGAAGGCGCGCGAGGAGTCAGCGCGCTCGTTGTATTGGTAGTAGGCGTCGGAGCACGGGTTGTCCCGCTCCTGCCAGCTCAGGTAGCCGGCGTTGTCGTAGTAGCGGCGCAGGCGGTCGCCGCCGTCGTTCTGGCCGGGGCCCTCGAAGTTGTCCGGCAACTCGGCGGTGCGGCTCGGCCCCTCGCCCTGGCAGCGGTAGTCGATGGTATCGGCGTCGATCTTCAGGGTCAGGCGCAGCAGACCGTTCGGGTGGCGCGCCATCAGCTCACTGAGGTCGAGCCGGTAGCGCTGCCAATCGCCGTCGCCGTCCGGCGGCAGGCTCAAGGTTTTTTGCCACAGGTAGCGGCCGTGGCGGGTGTCCGCGTAATCGGCGTTGAGGTCGTTGTTCTGTAGATAGCCGGCGATGTTGTCGGCGAACACTTCAAACGCCTGCACCTTCACCGCGCGGGTACCGACCGCCTCGAACGGCACGCTGAGCGTTTCGCCGGCAGGCAGAATCACGCCGTCGCCGACGAAGCGCACGCCGGGCTTGGCCACCCGCAACACCAGGTCCTGGCTGAACTCGCTCTCCAGGCGCGCCCGCGCCGCGCTGCGCAGCCCGGCGCCGACGAACAGGGTGACGGCGCCGTCGTCCCCGGCCTCGCCACCCGGATAGACCAGCAGCCGGCTGCCGTCGATGCGCACGCGGGCCGCCTCGTCGTTGACGCGCACCAGACCGGTGGTGTCCTGGTTACCCATCAGCGGCTGGGAAAACTGCACCCGGATATGCGGCTGTGGGTAGCTCTGAGTACGCGCCGCGATCACCTGGAAGGCGTCTTCGGCGGGCACCGGGTATTGCCGCTCGCCGCTTTCCTCCACCGCCAGCGGCTCGCCGTTCCAGCGCAGCACCACCGGCGCCGGCTCGCCGTCGCGGCGAATATCACCGATCTGAAAGCCGTGGCTGAGCCCGGCGGCGCCGTGGTGCCATTCGATCTCCAGCCGGCGGTCCGCCTGGGTGGCGGTGAGCGTGGACTGGACGTCCAGCGGGTCCGCCTGGTCGACGGTGGTCAGCTCGCCCTCCAGCCGCATGCGGGTCGGCGCCGCGTCCACCGGCGCCAAGGCGTCCACGCGCAGGCTCAGTTGCTGGCGCCGCACGGTCAGCGGCAACGTCAACGGCGGCAGGCCGTCGTCGACCCCGGACAGGCCCTGGGGGAACACCGTCAGGGTCAGCGCCCGGCCCCGCTCCAGCGGCTCTTCGGGACGGATTTCCAGCCGGTCACGGGCGGTGAACACGGCTTTGAAGCCGACCTCCGGGGCCAGGCGGGCGACGCCGGCGGCGGCCTTTTCGAGCGCGTCCTCGCCGACCACCGGGTGGGTGAAACGCACCACCAGCGGCGCCCGGGCACTCACCTCACCGGTGGGCCAGCTGTCCAGATGGCTGCGCCAGCGGCTGTCCATCGGCGCGGCGCCTTCGCTCTGGTGGGCCGTCGATGAGGTTGGCGGGGTGGTCTTCCCGCTGGAGGACGCCGGGCCGGGTTCCTCGGCGGCGTCGCAGGCCAGCAGGGAGAGGGCCAGAAACAGCACGCCTAAGTGTTGTAATCGCATTCCTTTGACCGCCTTGGGCTTATTGTTGCGGAGATCGTTTGTCACGGGGAGCGTGTTCCCGGAAAAGGTAGCACAGTTGCCAAAGGCCGCCCTCCTCGCACAAGGTAAAATCGTACCGAAATGCAGCGCCCCCTGACGCAGACCACGCTATGACCCAGACCGCGCCATGAAGAAAACCGTGTTGGCGATTGCTCTGATCGCCCTGGCGGCCATCGCCGGCCTGGCGCTGTGGCGCGGGGACCCGGTGGCGGCGCGCTGGGCGGATTATCTGACCCGCCTGGAACGCCTCACCCGGCAGCCGGTGCCGCCGCCGTCGGCCCTGGATCTGCGACCTTACCCCGGCAATGCGGTGCTGCGCCGCCCGCTACCGGACCTGCGCACCGGCCTGCTCAACTATCTGGCGCTGCGCCATTGCGACCTGATGTCGCTGGTCAGCGAACGCAACAGCGCCTTGGGCAAATTGCGCGCCGCCTCGCTGCGACTGGGTTACGAGCTGACCTTTATCCAGCGCGGCGAACGCTGCCTGGCACAGGACAAGTTGGAAGACGCGGCGCTTATCACGCTGCTGGAACGCGCCCTGGCGGTGAAACGGGACAGCCTTGGCGACCTGTTCTGGAACGCCACCTGGGCCGGCGATGAGCTGCGCGGCTTCCTCAACCAGTCGCCGGGTCCGTCCGGCAACCCCGGCCCCGGCCTGGAGGCGCTGGGCGGCCTGGCCCGCGCCGGGCGGGCGCTGCGTGCCTCACCGCCGCCGGGCGCCCTGCCCGACCTGGAGCGCCACCTGGCCACCCTGGCCGACGGCGCCGCCGGCGGTGCGGTGCTGCGTGAGATCGCCGCCGCCCGGGTGGCCCTGGAGCAAGCCCTGGGCATGCTCCAGCAGCTGGACGAGGACAGCCTCTGTCCGCGCGGTCGCGCCAGCCAGCGGGCCCGCTACCTGCGCAATCTTTTGGACGGTATCTACGGACAGGAGGTACAGCCGTATCTGGCGGACCTGGACCGGCGCCAGCGCCGTGTGGGAGAACGTCTGCGGGCGCTGCGGGCGGTCAGCGACGGCGACAACCCGGTTCTGGACCGCTGGCTGGCCCACTATTTCGGCCCCCGAGGCCAGGCCGCGCGCCTGGATCAGACCCTGCGCGCCCATACCGAACGCTGGCAAACGGTGCTCGGAACCTGCGGGTTGATGCCGGGGTCGGCTGAGCGGCGACGGTGAATTATTGGCCAACGAAGCGTTTGTGAACGGCTGTACAGCTAATGTTTTTGAAATCCGTCACAGACATACTCCCATTTGTCGACGAGGTCCCATCCGTCGACTAGCGGAGTACTGCTCCGTGATAGCTCTCCCGAGCCAAACGATTCATCGGCGTCCTCTGGACGCCGTTTTTTTTGCCGGTCAATGCAACATGAAGGTCTGATACTCCAGACGCCCCATGCTCCGCTGCACCAGCCAAAGCCCGACCACCACGGACACCGCCAGCGCCAACAGGAATCCATAGCCGAAGAACTGCGGCCCCAACTGAAGGCTGACCAGGGTCAGCGCCACGTTAAGCACCAGGAATAACGCGGTGAGGAACACCAGAATACGGCGCTGATCGAGATAGCAGAACACATTGATCACCGCCAGAAACACCACCTGCAGGCCCGCCGCCACCAATTGCACCTTGAGCAACGGCAAATACAGGTTAGAAATGCCCAGGGACGCAAAAATCTCCGGCGCCACCACCATGATCAACAAGGCACCGATAGCCTGTATTTTCACGATCTGAAACACGCCCAGGCGAATGGTGGAGACCATCTGGTTGCGCATATCCTCAATGTACGACAAGGAGCCGCCTTCCCGAACCGCGTCGTAGAAATTGCTGTAGTACTCCACGAAGTCGGTTTCCATACGCACCAGAAACACCGCCATGCCGGGAATCAGTGACAGATAGGACAAGAACACCGGAATGTCGTAAATCAGCGAGGCCCGCAGGGGGCCGATCACCGCGCTGCCGGTGCCGCTGTCCATCCAGAAAATGATCTTATCGGCCCATACGCCGGCGTTAAAAAAAAGCCCCACCAGCATCAGGCTGGGATACAGCCAGCGGCGCTCGAACAGATTGAAGGCCACCGACCGGCGCGCCGGGTAGGCGCGCACGATCAGAACCAGCATGCCGCCAAGCAGCGACACCTGGCCGATCAAGAAGCCGATCAGCAGCCCGTCCAGGTTCATGAAACGCAGCAGGAAGGAGACGCCCACGGTGAGCGTGTAACCCAGGGCGTAAAGCAGCACAATCGCCTGATACTGCTTCATGCCGGACAAAAAGATAGTGGCGATCCAGATGTTGCTCACCACCACGAAGCTGGCCACCAACACGACCCGGAAAAGCACGCTTTGCTCCGGGAACAGAAACAACGCCACCGGCAACGCGAACAGGCCGCTGACCACCGTGACCAATAGAGTGACGCCGCCAAAATTGGGCAGAATCACGTCGTCTCTTTCCTCGAAGAGACGGTCGGCGCAGAAGCGAGTGAAGGCCAGTTGCAAGGTGCCGGTGAGGATCAGGCTGAAGGCGATGATATAAGTCACCGTGACCTGGAACTGCGTCACCGCTTCATCAGGTGACACCACCGACAGACTGACCAAGCCGATAATCAAAATGCCAATGATCGACAGCACCCAGGGTCCGGACCCGATCACGCCGGCGTAGGCGTAGGCCCGCACCATGCCCAGCAAGGTGTCCTGACGTAATAGCTTGCGCAGCTCGAAACCGATGCCCGCCATCAGCGCGTCTCCTGGTCCAGAGTGGGAACGGCGCTTGCGTCATCCACCCCTCCGGCCTGCCGCAGAAGCCCTTGGTACAAGGACCGATAGGCAGAGAACATCATTTCCTGGGTGTAGTATTTTTCCACCCGGCGAATGCCCGCCTGCTGGGCCTGACGCCAGCGCTGTTCATCGCGCAGCAGATCGACCACGGCGTGCCCCAGCGCTTCCGGGTTGGCGATACCCACCACGTCTCCCGCGGATCCGAGAGCACGATCTTCTTCGCCAAAGCCTTCAATCAATTGCCGGCAGGACCCCACATCCGTGGAGACCGCCGGCACTCCGGCGGCGAACCCTTCCAACAAAACCAGAGGCAACGCCTCGCTAATCGAACTCAGCACCACCACACCCACTTTCGGCAACAACTCGCTGATCTTCTGGAAGCCCAGGAAGCGCACGTTATCGTCGAGCTGCAAACTACTGACCAGAGCGTGGCATTCCGCCGCGTACTCTTCGTCCTCGTCTTCCGGGCCGGCGATCCAGCCTTGCGCTTCCGGCATCACATTGACCACGGTGCGCATGGACCTGAGGAAGGTCTTCACGTCCTTGATCGGCACCACACGGCCAATCAAACAGGCAACCGGCGGGATCCCCTCGCCACGCTGCGCACGCACCGCTTCCATCGCCGTCAGGTTAATGCCGTTGGGAATATTCTGGGTACGCGCCGTCGGCGCGCCGTCGGCCACCTGTCGAAGACGGTTATTTTCATACAGGGCAACGATCCGATCCGAAGCCTGATAGCATTCGCGCCCCAGCTCCTGGAAAAAATTGATCCATTTTTCGCGGAAATAGGCCATTTCCACATTGTTGCGCTCGACGAGACCACGGTTGTCGCTAATCCATTCACTCTGGAACAGGTCGATCTTCCGCTCCTTGGTGTAGATGCCGTGCTCCGACAGCAGCAGCGGGCGGCCGGTCTTGCGACGCAGCAAAGCGCCAAGAAAGCCGGCGTAGCCGGTGGAGATGGTGTGGTACATTTTGGCGGGAATCAGGTTGTCGGCGATGCGGTTCAGAATCCAGATCGGCGCATGCATGATGCGCACCGTCCAGAAATAATCCACGAACGACGGATCACGGCTGTAGCGGCGATAGCTTTCCGCGATCAGGTCCCAGCTTGACCGGCTATGCAGAAAAGCCTCTTCGGATAAGGCGCCGCCGTCACCCAATTCGCCGATCAGCTTGGTAAACAGACGGTTACGCTCCTCGCTGACGCGACCGCTGCGGACCATGCGGTGAAAACGATCCACGTCCTCGAACATGCTCCGGTCGCCATGCGCCGCTTTTTTCTCCGTCTTATTGTCTTGATCATGCAGGTAGTGAACCTCCAGATGCACCACGTTATCCGGCAGGTCGTACTTCATCTCGCCATAATCCTCCGGTCGGCTGCCGACGAAGCAGCAGGCGAAGGTGTACTCTGGAAACCCGCGTATAATCTGATTCACCCAGCTGGACACACCGCCGCTGACGTAGGGGAAGGTGCCCTCCAGAAGCAGACAAATATCGGCGCTCTCCGCGCGCGGCAAACTCATGCGCCTCTCCAGTATTGAACGGCTTCGCCCAGGGATGAAAACTGCGTGTCATCCGATATCGACGTCATCAGTTCTCGAACACGGCCTAGCTGACCGCGCAGCAGGGCCAGCTCGGCCAGCCAGGGATTAATCCTCGAGGCGGGCAGTCCGAGCTGCCGGCAATGCAAGAAACTTTCTTCAGCGTGCTCAAGCTTCTCATCGGTCAGAAGAATACGGCCGCGTAATAACCACATACCCGCATCGTCCGGTTTCTCGGAAAGCGCCCGGTCCACATAGAACGATGCCTGTTCCAGCGCCAGTCGACGAATATCGCCCTGCACCAGATCCTGGAAATTCAGTTCCCAATAGAGCTCCGCGAGACGCCGGTAAAGACGATAGCGACGCGCCTCGGTAGCGCTTTCCAGCAGCGTGATGGCGCGGTCGATCTGATGGGTAATCGCTTTTTCTTTCTGATCGAGAATCCCGTAAGCGAGCAAGCGCACGTCATCGGATGCATCGCCAAGGGTTTCACGCAGTACCCGCCCGGTGGAGCGCGTGGGCATGCCCCGCACCGTCAACATACTTTGTAGCCGGATTTCCACGGGCGTGTCGGCGGACCTCAAAAGGCCCTTCAGATCCTCTTGGCGGAAGCCGGCCATCGCCGGTGCTGGGACCGGCGTGAAGACCGGGGCGTCCACGCTCACAAAGGGTTCGTCGCGGAACACCGCGGGCAGAAGATAGCCAACCAACACACCTCCCAATATGCCCACCAAACCGAATACCGGCACGAAAAAGGCCAACGAAAACGTCAACGCCCAGGAGCCGACAGCGGGTTTTCGAAAGCCCGGAGGCAACAACGCCCACACCGCCGACGCCAATAGCAGCGACGCCACCAGATGGGTCCCCAGATAGGTGATGAAAAGGCTAAGTTCGTTGGACGCGGATAACAGTGATACCAGCGATGCCAGTTCCAGGACCAGGGCGTATAGCAACCAGCGGACTTCAACCATTACCGGCCTCCACCAGCATCTCTTCGATCTGCACCTTGACCGGACGTTTGTCGAGAAAATGGTGCACATAACCGACACCAGCCTGAGCGAGACTGGCAAAGGCATAGTCCTCGGCCAGCCATTCCTCCACGCGCCGCAGGAAACTCTCGAAACTGGAGGGCCCCGTCATCGGCATCAACAGCATCAACTGGTAACCGTCGTAATCCACCCACCAGTAACCGTCCAGGTTACGGCGCCCCCGATACAAGCCCTCGACGATCTGTTGAGACTGGGCGCTATCGTCCGGGGTGAGCAGGACCAGAGTGGTGTCCACTTTCTTGGCGGCGGACAGATTACCCAACGCCACCAGTTCACGGCCAAATACGGCCGGCATGCTTGGCCAGACCTCGGTCAGGTCGTCCACTACCGGCCCGTGCTGCACCACATCGGCGTAGAAATTCAGCAACAGCCCGAAAAGCTGCAGGGTCTCCTGATGAATGGAGAGGAACGGCATCCGCTCCACCACCACCATGCCGATCAACTGGCCACCGCTGTTCATTACCGGGGCCGCCACCCAGTAAATGCCGTCGTACCCTTCACCCGCCATCTGCACATGGGCCATCTGCCGGCTTTCAAACGCATGCTTGAGCAGACGATCATCCAGATCCAGAGGTTGGTTCTGTCCCAGCAACGCCACGGGCACCGGATTGATGCGGCCATCAGCCACCTCGTACAGACCACCCCGTTGCAGCTGGCAATAATCCGCCAGCAGGTTCAGCAACTCATCACCGGCGGGTAGCGCTTCCGAGTGACTCTCATCCATCATCACGTCGCGCAGGCTGAGCAAGGCGTCGCGCACCGTATACGGACGGACCAGCAAGTTCTCTTCCAGCCGGTCGTGGGACAACCGCAGCAGGACGTGGCGCTGGGTCAGATTCTGAAGCCGGTCCAGGGTGTAGCCGGCGCGGCTTTCCGCACGGTCCAGCCGTACCCGCCACATATCGGCGAACTCGCCGGTGATCAAGACAATAATGTAGCCGCCCAGGAAGGTGAGTTCCGGAAAGGGAAGCCCCGGATACAGCCCCAGGGCTTTACAGGCGAACCAGGCGAGCAGCAGCGTAAGCATGCCCAAGGACCCCAGCAGGGAGCCGTATCGCAGCGCCACCACCAGCACCACCACGATGCTCCAACGGATACCCCCCTGAAAAATAAGCGGATCCTCCGGGCGCACCAGGAAACCCACCAATACCGCCAGCACCACCAGCAGAGGCGATTCCAGCCAGGCCATGGCGCCCAGCTTGGGCGGCGCCAGAAACCGCGCCAGCCGATTGTCGCCAAGGTTGCCGAGCATCAGTCGACCACCGGCGCAATCAGATCGTCAATCACTCGTTGTCCGGTCTCGCCCAGTGACTGCCGGGCCCAACCGGCACGCGAACCGGTGCCGCTGTAAAGCAGCTCACCGGCGGGGTCACGGATCTCAATCATGACGCCCACCGCGGGCTCGCCGTCGACGCCGGTTTTATAACGCCATTCATGGACCACGCCGGAGACCACATAGCGCCCGTTCTGCTCCGCCACCCAGGCGCGCATGGCCTGGCGGCTTTCCTCCGAGCCGGCCTCAAACAACACGCCCTCGCCGTCTTCCTGCTCGAAAGCGACCACCGGCCGTGCCCCGTGTTGGGACAGCACCGCTTCCACGATCGCCTGGGCGCGCAGACCGGCCTGGGGGGTGGTGGTTCGATTGGTCAACGGCAACACCAGCCAGCGCGCCTGCCGTTCCAACGACACATCCTGGGTACTGCGCATATGCGTCGAGCACCCGGTCAGCGCCAGTAGGGCGGTGCAGAGTACGATTAATGACAATTTCATGCGTTTCTCCTGATAAACCCCTGTTAATAGTAGAACCGGTAATCGAGCCCGGCACGATAGCTGTCCTCATCGGCGCCGCCGGTATTCAGCCCGCGCTCCAGATAGAAGCGCCAGGCGTCGCGCCCCAACAGCGGGCCTTCGGCGCCCACACGGGCATTGAAGCCGACGCCGGAAATACTGTTGTCGGTGACGCCCAGCTCGCCCCAGGCTTGGAGGCGATGAGGACGCAAATGCACGTCCGGGGAGCCCAGAAGCAGCGACAGCTCGGTCTCATGATAGCTTTCCGGCACCGCTTGCAGGGCCTGCGCGCCGGGCTGCATCACCCCGATCTCGCGACTCAACGGCCGCTGGTCACTGAACGACGCGCGGGTATGCCGCACCCGCAGACCGGGCGAGAAGCGCGACAGCCAAGGGCGCCAGGTGCTCTGCGCGCTGAACCGCGTGCCATGCCCGAGATCGCGGTCCTCCAGGTCCTGATAGTCATACTGCGCGATCGAGACACCATTCTGCCAGTTGGATACCGGCGCCCAGCTCAAGGAGAACGTGGCGCCGGTACGGTCCCCGGCCAACAGCAATTCCGACGTCTCATCGGCGGGCGCTTGCCACTCATAGGCCCCCTCCCAGCGCCACGCGCGGCTGAGTTCGCCGGCAAAGGCCAGGGTTAAATCGGGGCGCCGGTAATCGAAGATATCGCGATGCCCCGCACTCAGGCTCGCGTCCAGTCGCCGCCCCTCGCGCCGCGCCGTCACACTGAATCGCTGCTCGCGCTCATTGACCGCCAGAATCGCGTCATCGTTACTGCTGAAATCGTTTTGTCGTGCCTGGAAATGAAGCCCCCAGCGGTCGCCCAAAGGCTGGGTTTGAGACACTTCCGCGCTATTCACGTCCAAGGCGCCCTGTCGACGGTGTTCCAGGTTGACCGCGACATTCTCCTCGGCGGGCAACAGCAGGCTTTCCTGCTGCGGGTGCTGGTCGGCCACTTCCGGTGCGTGCCGCTGTTGCTCCGACAACTGCGCGGCGGCGAGACGCTTGCGGCCCAAGGTGTTGTCCGCCTCCAGACGCTCACCCGCGGTCAGTTGGTCGCCGTGCTGGTCTCGCAGTTCGCGAATTGCCAGACGGTCGTCTTCCAGAGTCGCCAAAGCCAGCGCGGAACCGGGCGGCAGGCCGTCCGGTCGCCACTGCTGCTGACGCAGATACCAGCGACGCGCCAATTCCGGCGCGTTCACCCCAAGCGACCATTGCGCCAGCCATTCGGCACGCTGAGCGCGTTCGGACAGCGTGGTGGCGGCCCATTGGCGCTGCTGGAAGCGCAGCTGGGTGTCACCGTTTTCGAACCGTGCCACCAAGGCGCTGCGCATCTCGTTGTAGAGTGGGCGATCCAGCACGTTGATGGTGTCCGCCGGTGGCGGGTCGCGCCACAATTGACGCAACATCGGCCAGGCCTGGTCCTCCCGGCCGGCGGCCAGTAGCGCCTGGGCGTAAGCCCAGCGGCGGCGCCAATTGTCCGGGTCGCCTTTCAGCAGCACCATTTCATACCGTAAAGCTTGCTCCGGCTGATCAAGCGCCATGAACGCAGCGGCCAACACCTCAAGATAGCGTGGGTCGTGGGCGATCTGATCGTGCCAACGCACCAGGCTGCCGGTAAGCGTGCTGTCGTCACCCAAAGCGATCAGCAACCACAACCAGGACATCCGCACTTCGACGTCGTCCGGCGCCAGCGCCAGGGCCTGCTGCAATACCGGCCGGGCCCGTTCCGGCTGACCGGTCCATTGCAGATAGTCGGCGTAGACCAGCAGGAAGTCCCGATCCTGATAAAAAGCGCGGCGTGCTTGTTCAGACAACCCCTCGAAAAACAACGTCATGGCGCGCCGATCACCGGCCTCGCGCAGCGCATACAGATAGCTGACGGCGAGACGCGGATCATCGCTCGCTTCCCAAAGGTGGCGCAAAATCGAAGCCACCCGATCGGGCGCCTGATAGCGGGCCAGGGTCAAATAGCGGTAGCCGTCGGCGACGCCGGCGTGCCCCTTGGCGAACAGCCGTTGGTAATCGTCCAGTGCGGCGGGCCAGTCGCCCAGCTCCGTCGCCATCACCGCCAGACGGCGGGTCAAGCCGGGGTCGTAAGAGAGCCCGTCCGCGTCCCGCCGCAACGCCTGGTAAGCGCGTTCGCGTTCACCGCGCAACCACAGCAGATCCGCCGCATGCCAAGCCATTCGCGGGCGCGGGCCGTAACGATCCATGAAAGCACGGTAATAACGGATCGCTTCGGCATCCTGGCCGCTCTGCTCGGCGAGGCGCTGCAACACTTCAAACACCGTGGGGCTGGGGTGCTGCTCACTCCAGTCGTCCAGGAACGCGATACCCTCTTCAGGCCGCCCCAGGCGTTCGTACTCAGCGGCCACCAGGGCGACCAGCGTTTCGTTGCGCGGGTCGTTGCGCAGCAGTCGGCGGCGCGCGCGCAGCGCCAGTTCATTGTTGAACGTCGCTGGAGCCAGTTCCAGCACCCGCTGCCACGCCAAATCGCTGTTGTCGGATTCCGCCAGTTTCAGCCAGGCCGCCAGGGACAGCTCGACATCGCCCTGCCAGCCAGCGACCTGCGCCAACCGCTGCAACCACATGGGATCAGCGGGACGCCAATAGAGCGCGTTCTCCACCACTTCCCGGGCACGTGGCAGATTGCCGTTACCCACGAAGACCTGATAACCGTCATCGTAGTAACGGTGCTCGTACGGTACCGGCGCTTGGGCCACGGCACTGAGCGAAGCGCCCACCGCCAGCGGTGCCAGCCACAGCCACTTCCGTTTCACCGGGGCACCTCGTCGTTCCGGAGGCGCAACAACAGCACCGCATAGTGTTGTGCCCGCATACCGTTTCCGGCGGCGCGCGCCAGGCTCATAAGACGATAAAGTACCTCCGAGTCATTCAAGAACGCGCCCTCCCAACGGGCGGCCACATCCAGGGCCTGGCCGGACAATCCGCCCGCCTGCAAGGTGCTGACAGCGTGCAGGAAGTCAGCGCGCCCGGCGCCGCCTTGCTGCGCTCGCATCGCCCGGATGTATTCCTCGGACGCTCGAGCGTACCGGCCCTGGGCCAACAGCGCGTCGCCAGCCTTTCGGTGCCATTGCCACGCTGGCGGCGCCTGCACCGCTAGCAAATGATAAGCGTCCACCGCGAGGTCCAAGTTGCCCATAATCAGAGCCATCTCGGCGTACCGTTGCAACTGTGCCGTCTCCAGCCGTTCCGGCTGCACCTTCGTTAACGCCACTCTGGCGCGGGCACTGAGCACGCTACCCCCGCGCTCAGCCGGTGCCATGGCCATCAGTGCCACGAACGGCAAACGCGCTCGCAGCCATTGCACCTCATCCAGCAGGGCGGGCTGGGCCGTGTTCGCGACGACATAATCCAATTGCTTGTCGGCTTCCTCAAAGCGCCCCAACTCGATCAGGTCGCGGGCCAGAACCAGGCGTAGCGCATGGTCATCGGGTTTCGCTTTCAGCCAGGCCGAGGAATAGGACAGAGTGACCGCGTCCAGGTCCGCATTGCGCAGCGTGTCGGAGAGATCGCGGGGGAACACCAGCCAGCATACCACCGCCACCAGCGCGCCTAGCGCGGCCAGTTCGGTCAGCCCGATCACCCGGCGGCGATCACTGTCGACACTGTAGCCGTAGCTCGTTGAGCTCACGCTGGTCGCTCCTGTATTGATAAAGACGCCCATCACGCCGCGCCGGTTCGATCACCCGCTCGCCCTGGCGCAACACACAGCCCGGGGCTTGCATCAGGGTAAACGACAGCGGCAAATAGCCGCGCAAGGAAAAACGCAGGGCCCTTCCGTTCCGCTCGAACGCCGTCAGCCGCGCATTGGCCGACCAGAGCCCGATGCCTTTATCCGCGTCGCCGCTACGCCAATGGGCTGTTTCGCCGCTCAGGTGCACATAAGGCCCGGGGCCGCCTTCCTGGTAGCCCGCAATACCGGGGCTGCGCGCCAGATCCGGCAGCGCTACACCCTCTGGCACTCGCAAGGTGCGCAGCTCACCGCCGCCCCGTATCAGCCAGCCGTTGCCGTCGCGAGCCACCACCATGCGGTTGAAATCCAGCACCTTGCGGACGTACTCCGAGGCAAACACGGCGTGCACCGGCTGGGACAACACCCAATCAAAGACCCGGCGCAACGAGGTCAGGGAGGCGTTCTTGCTGGCGATATAGGTGTGGTAGTACACATCGATCGGCTTAAAGCGAATCGGCTCACCGGTAAGCTGGTACGTTTCGATCACTCGTTGGAAGCCGTAGAACGGACCGCGCCATTCGCCGGTATACACGTTCTCGTTCTGGTTCGGCGCGAAGACCTGATACTCGTCACCCTTGGGCAATCCGATGCCTTTGATCAGCGTCCAACTCGGCGCGCTTTCGGTAATCAAGGTGTCGCTGCCGTTCATGTTCAGCAGGCCGTTTTGCCGGGCCACTTCCAGAGCCCGTTCGGTGGGCCTGGTATCGCCGCTCCACAGCACCATCTCCACCTCTTTGCCGGGCGGCAACAGGCGCTTCTTGATGTAGTCGGCCGAGCCCCCCAGCTCGCGCTGCAGATCCAGCTCATAGCCGGGGATATTCAGACGCAGTGCGCCTTCGCTGCCCAATATCGCGCCCGGTCGCTGGGTGGCCTCGCTCCAATAGAACGGGTGCGAGTAGGTGTGCGTGGCGGCCTCCACGTGCGGCAGCTCGAACATGCGCTGAGCAATGTCTTCCAACTCGTCGGCCCGTTTTGGGTAGAGCCCGGTCTTCGCCACCTCGCCCTCGACCACGGAAATGGTGGTCGGCACTCGATAGCGCTTGAGAATCTCCTGCAGCAGCACCTCACCGGCGGCCTGGCCGCGATAACCTTCCACCTCCGCCAAATTGGGGAACCCATCGCCGTCCATGT